>CANFGA010000348.1 GCA_947446335.1 Oxalobacteraceae bacterium
CTCGAGCTTGATCTTGCGCAGCTTGCGCAGCGCCTTGTCCGACAACTGGGTAGCGTCGATGTCTGGAATCACGCCCGAGAGATCGCGCAGCTTGCCCTCTTCATCGATCAAGCCGGGTTTTTCTTTGCCTGGACGGCCATAACGAACCAATTTCATATTTTCTTTCGAATAAGCAAGAATCAAAACAAGAGCGTATTTTACCGGAACCCGGCGCCGCCTTTTGCATCCGTTTCTTGAAGCAAACTAGCGCCATCTTGTACAATTTGTACCTCCTCCAACCCGACTGACCACACCATGCCAAAAAACAAGCGCCCCGTCCCCAGGAAATCCAGCGAGACGGCGCAAGACAAGGATGATCTGGTGGCTCAGTCATTGGCCGATCTCGCGCTCGAACTGGCCGAGCAGGAAGACAGCGAAACGATGAGCACCCAGCTGCGCCAGAAGGAAATCGATTTTCACAAGCTGATCAAAAAAACCTTGCAACAGAAAAAGGACGAGGTGCTCTACGATGCGATCGAGCGCGCCAAATACGCCGACGTGGGCGCCTACCAGCGCTTGCGCAGCAGCGTCGAAGAAGCGTCCGCCGTCGCGCTGATCCGGCGCGGCGATGCGCCCGAGATGGAAATCAATGCCTTCGCGATTCCGCTGTTCGTGCACAGCAGCGGCGGCTTGCGCGCGGCCGACGATTTCCAGGACCAGGCTGCGTTCGATCTGCTGGTCAAGAGCTTCCAGCAGGGCGAACTCGAGAGCGCCAAGGCCAGGGTGGTCTTGATCAACCATGCGTACGACTTGAATGAAATCGACCGCATCACCTACAGCCATCTGAGCGAAATGGTGCGCGATGCGTGGACCTCGATGACGGACAAGAAGATCGCGGCGATGCCGGCTTTGGAGCGCAGCATCGCAGGCTGGTCAGAGACCAACTTCGGCCCGGCCGACACGGCGGTCGAACTGCGTTTCTTGCTCGGCTTTGCGCTCAAGCGCGCCGACGACCCGTTCTACCAGGCGCCGCCAGACGAGGCCGCAGCAGACGAGTGGTTCGCGGCCCGGATGCAGCGCTACCAAGCGTGGACACAACGGGTCGCGCCGCTGGTGCAGCGCTGCCTGGCCTCCGACGCCAGCGCGATCACGCTCAATTTCCTGTATCAGGACTTGTTTCATGGCGCCAAGGAACAGGGCTTGGCCGAATACTTCATGCTGCAGATGATGTCGGAAATCAATCACGCGCTGCGCGAAAACGGCATCGCGGCGCAGCAAGTGCACGCCATCGTCGGGCCCAGCGATGTCAATGGCGAGATGGTGTTGCGCGTGAATTTGCATGCGCAGCAAGGTGGAGCGCTGCTGGGCTCGGTCGAAAAACCACTCGACCTGGCAGCCGACTTGCAACTGGAAGTCGACGACATCTGCGATGCGCTGGCCACCATCGGCGTCGATGCCGTCTCGGTCGCGCTGCGCTTCGACGCCGATGGCGAGGCGCTGGAAGTGCAGGCCTACCGCTTGCAAGCTTGACGCTTCAGAGTCGAAGCAGAATCAGCCTCAAGCCTTCTTGGCCAACAAGTCCGCAGGCTGGTCGCTGGTTTGATGGTAGACGTGGGTGTCGGTCTGCGGAAACGGGAACGTGCAGCCGCCCGCTTCCAGCGCTTCCTTGCAGCGCTGTACCAGGTCGAGCTTGGTGTTCCAGTTGTCGCTGCGCGCAGTCCAGACCCGGAACAGGATGTTCACCGCATTCACGCCCAGGCTGTCGACCTTGATCAACGGCGCCGGATCCATCAGGATGCGCGGTTCTTCAGAGACGATTTTGTTCAAGATCGCCAGCGCCAGATCGATATTGTCGCTGTAGGAAATGCCGTAGTTCTCGTCGATGCGCATGATGTCCTTGTCGGTCACCGACAAATTGATGATGGTCTGGCCCCAGATTTGCGAGTTCGGAATGAATACGCTCGGGCCTTCCGGCAAATGGCCTTTGCAAATGAAAAAACCCAGTGAATCGATGACATAGACCTGGCCGCCGAGCATGACCGCATCGCCGATCTTGAACGGACGAAAGAACAGGATCATCACGCCAGCGGCGACATTGCTCAGCGTTCCCTGCAGCGCAAGACCGATGGCCAGGCCGGCGGCGCCCAGCAGCGCGATCAAGCTGGTGGTCTCGACCCCGAAGCGGTTCAAGACGGCGATCAAGGTGAAGATCAGGATCGCCACGCGGGCGATTTTGCCCGGCAATTGGTGAAATACCGCATCGATGCGCGGCGCCCTCTTCATCGCCTTGTCGATGATGCCCGCCAACTGACCCGAGATCAGATAACCGACGACCAGGGTGACGATCGCACCGATCACGTTCATCCCGTAGCTCAGCATGTAAGTCGACAGCAGTTCGAGGCTCTTGTTGAATTGTTCGGTCATGGTTTTCCCATCGTTGACATTGGATGTTGCATTTTACTGTCAGGCAGCCTGACACGTGCCAGCTTCAATCGAAGCACGATAGAGGTCGTGTGGCGACATGCCGGACTGGTGGTGCCGGGTGCCAGGTTCAGTCGGGGGCGATGGGATGAGGGTGGAACTGGTGCTGCAGGGCTGAATTGGTGCGAGATAGAGGGATGGGACCAGGTGGCAGCTTCGATTCGACGCTGCCACCTTCGGCCCTTGGCCTGGCCTCTGCTGATGCGATCAGTATTTGTAAAAAGCCTGCTGTATTTCCTTGCTGCTGCTGGTTTTGGTCAATTCGAGCATCAGCAGGATGCGCGCTTTTTGCGGGTTCAGCGTATCGGAAACGACGAAATCGAGCTTGTCGTCATCCGCTTCGCCGTTGCGTGCAACGATGCCCTGGCCCACGCGGCTGGAGCGAACGATGATGACGCCCTTCTTGCGCGCATCGACCAACGCTGGGGTCATGGTCTTGGCCAGGCTGCCATCGCCGACGCCGGCGTGAATGATCCCTTTGGCGCCAGCGGCGACGAAGGCATTGAGCGCGATCGGATTGACATTGGCATAGCCGTAGACGATGTCAACTTGCGGCAAGACATCGAGTGTCGACACATCGAACTCGGTGTCAGCCGTGTGGCTGCGGGTCGACTGGCGATAGAAGAATGGCTTGCTGCCCTGGATGTAACCGAGCACGCCCAGTTCCGGCGTCTTGAAAGTATCGAGGGTCGTCGTGTTGGTCTTGGTGACTTCGCGCGCGCCATTGATCTGGTCGTTCATCGCTACCAGCACGCCCTTGCCTACCGCTTCAGGGCTACCGGCCAGCAACACCGAGTTGTACAGGTTGATCGGGCCATCGGCGCTGATGGCGGTGGCAGGACGCATCGCGCCGACCACGACCACAGGTTTGCGGCTCTTGACCACCAGATTGAGAAAATAAGCGGTTTCTTCGATCGTGTCGGTGCCATGGGTGACGACGATGCCATCGACATCGCTTTGCGCCAGCAAGACATTGATGCGCTTGGCCAGTTTCAGCCAGGCATCGTTGTTCATGTTTTCGCTGGCGATCTGCATGACTTGCTCGCCGCGCACATTGGCCACTTTTTTCAATTCAGGAACCGCTTCGATCAACGCTTCGACGCCGATTTTTGCCGCCGTGTAGCCGACTGTCGTCGTCGTCGTCGCGCCGGTGCCGGCGATGGTGCCGCCGGTCGCGAGGATGACGACATTGGGCAAAGCGACCGCCGCGGTTTGCGCCTGCGCCAGCGGCAACAGCAGCGAACAGCACAAAAACAGGGCTGGAAGGGCTGGATTACGCCATTTTTTATTGATCATTTTTTACTCTTCAAGTTGGTATACGTCGATGAATGGGCATCTGCAGCACCGGTCGACTCGTGGCCGCGGCACAGCCAGAACAATAACCCATTTGCATTATTAAAAGCAACTTTATCATTTCGCCAAGGTCAGTTCGAACCAGCCCGGGTCAAGAGATCAACTTCAAGCCAGCAATTGACGCCAGGCAGACAGCTTTTGCTCAAAGCCGAGCACGGCGTAGGCCGGCGACGACGACGGTAAGATCAGCGTCTGGAAACCTGCTGCGGCGAACCCGGGCGCGAATTTGCCCGAAGTCTGGCCATTGAAGACTATCATCGTCAATTGCGGGCACAGGTCGCGCAGGCGGGCAAAATCGTTGGCGGCGGCATTGCGGATGTTGGCATCGAGGCTGCCGCGCCGTTCGCAAGCTTGCAACACATCCCACAGCCCGATGCGGTGCGCCAGCAGGCGCGGCAAGCGTTCAAGATAGGGCATGGCGGCCAGGTCCTCGCCGGTCAACGCCGACAGCAAGCGCCACAATTGATTGCGCGGATGAGCATAGTATTGCTGCGCCGCCAGTGAAGCGGCGCCCGGAAAGCTGCCCAGCACCAGCGTGCGGATGCCGGCATCGATGACC
>CANFGA010000349.1 GCA_947446335.1 Oxalobacteraceae bacterium
CCGGATGGGCAACAGGCGGTCGTCGTCAACTTGCTCGACCAGAAGCTGTACAATCTGAATCCTGATTTTTTGTCGTACACCTTGTCGAAGGCGGCGCTGCACAGCGCCACCACGCTGCTGGCGCAAGCGCTGGCGCCGAAAGTGCGGGTGGTCGGCATCGCGCCAGGCATCACGCTGGTGTCGGGCGCACAAAGCGAGGCCCAGTTCCAGAAGGCGCACCAGGCTACCCCGCTGGGACGCTCCAGCACGCCGGATGATGTCGCCGCCAGCGTCTGCTACGTCGTGGGCGCGCGCGCACTGACCGGCACCACGCTGCTGGTCGACGGCGGCCAGCACCTGATGCCGCTGGCGCGCGACGTGATGTTCGCGTCATTGCCAACGTCTCCATAAAATATTTTTTCACAAAGGTCAAAACCATGTTGTCAGCCCTGTCCCATCCCCGCCTGGCCGATTGCCGCCGCCTGTTCTTGCGCAACTATGAATTGATGATCAATATCGGCGTCCACGATTTCGAAAAAAAGGGCGAGCAGCGCGTGCTGATCAATGTCGATTTGTATATTCCGCTGGCATTGTCGACGCCATTGGCCGACAACCTGGCCGAAGTCGTCGATTACGACTTCATGCGCGAAACCATCGTCCAGCGCGTGGCGCGTGGCCATGTCCATCTGCAGGAAAGCCTGTGTGACGATGTCGTGGCCGCGATGCTGGCCCACCCGCGCGTGCGCGCGGTGCGCGTGTCGACGATGAAGCCGGATGTGTATCCCGACTGCGAAGGCGTCGGCGTCGAAGTGTTCCGGATCAAGGATGCCGAATGAGCGATGCCCTGTTGATCGATCAGCCGGCTGCCGCAGCAAAAGTCGACACCCGGTCGGCTGAAAAGATCGCCCACGAAAACAACAAGCTGCACAAGCGCTTGTGCCGCCAGGTCGGGCAAGCGATCGGCGACTTCAACATGATCGAAGATGGCGACAAGGTCATGGTCTGCCTGTCCGGCGGCAAGGATAGCTACGCGCTGCTCGACATCCTGATGACGCTGCGCGAGCGCGCGCCGATCAACTTCGAGATCATTGCGGTGAATCTGGACCAGAAGCAGCCCAATTTTCCAGCGGACATATTGCCAGCCTATCTGACCAAGCTCGGCGTGGCCTTTCACATCGAAAACCAGGATACCTACAGCATCGTCAAACGCCTCATTCCGGAAGGCAAGACCACCTGTTCGCTGTGTTCGCGGCTGCGGCGCGGCATCTTGTACCGGGTCGCCGATGAACTCGGGGCGACCAAGATCGCGCTGGGCCACCATCGCGACGACATCCTGGAAACTTTCTTCTTGAATATGTTTTTCGGTGGCAAGCTCAAGGCGATGCCGGCCAAGTTGCAATCCGACGACGGCAAGCACATCGTGATCCGGCCGATGGCCTATGTGAAGGAAGAAGATTCGGAGCGCTACGCCGCAGTCAAGCAATTCCCGATCATCCCGTGCGACTTGTGCGGCTCGCAAGAGAATTTGCAGCGCAAGCAGATCAAGGGCTTGATGCGCGACTGGGAAAAGAAATTCCCAGGCCGCGTCGAAAGCATCTTCTCGGCCTTGTCGACGGTGGTGCCGTCGCACCTGATGGACCGCGACTTGTTCGGCTTTGCCGACCTGAAGATCGACGGTGTGGCCAATGCGCAAGGCGACATCGCATTCGACGACGAACCATGCTCGATGCCCGCCAACTTTCCGACGACGATCAGCCTGCAGCCAGTCTGATCCAGATCAGGCTGCAGGCCCGGCGCCCTTGCGCCGGCCCCGTCCCAGCCATTTCAGCGCGGCGCGGATATTGCCCCTGAAGGTGTAATCGAGCATCGCGAATTGCTCCGCCACCGCCTCTTGCAGCATGCTCGACGGATTCGCCGGCGGCAGCGTCAGGTAGGCGTCGGCCTCGCCATAATCGCGCTGGATTTCCATCCCGGCTTTTCTGGCGATATGCATCATGGTCTGGTTCGACGACAGACAATGCATGTATAGCGTGTCGACATCATTGTTGCGGCAATGGATGGCGGCGCGCTCGAACATTTTTGATCCGACGCCCATGCCGCGCATCGCCTTCGCCACCGAGACGCCGAATTCCGCGACCCGGTCCTTGCCCGTGCTGGCTTGTATCTGCGCGACGGTGTCGCGCGGAGCAAACGCCAGATGGCCGACCGCCTCCAGCCGGAACAAACGACTGTAGACGCCGAACACGACATCGCGCTTGAAGTCGATGCCATTGACGTAAGCCGTTACCTGTTCGTCAGGCAAGAAAGTACCAAAGCGTAGCAAGCGATCGCTGCTTTCCAGCGCCAGAAAATGCCGCAGCATGCGACCCCGGTCGCGCTCGGACAATGCCTTGACCAGCACGCCGGGCCGGTTGCCGGCAGGGCTGCGTTTCGGTAGATTTTGCAACAGAGTATTTTTATTCACGGTCATTCCAGGCTCCTGCGACGATTGTGCAGTGCAACATGGACGGATTGTAGCCTATCTTTTGTTTGCGCGTAATAAATGCATCAGCGCGACGGCGCGCACGCGCGCGGCGTGAATCGCTGCGGGAATGGCTTGCGGCGCTGTCGCCAAGCCCTGTGCCGAACTCTGTGTCACACTCTGCGCGATCTGGCCGGCGTCGACGCCGCGCGCCGCCGCCAGCGCTTGCGGCCACCAGGCGCGGGCCGGGCAAGCCGGATCGTCGGATGCGCAAGCTTGCAGCAATTGTGCGAAGCGCTGCGGTTTGCGAAAGGCATCACAGCGCTCGAACAGCGTGACGACTGCATCGGCGTCAGGAATGCCGGCCAGAAGATGCCGCTCGCGCGCCACCATCATCGCCAGATCGCGGCAATCGTTGGGCACCCGCAGGCGCTGGCAAGCCTCTGTTATCAGGTGCTGGCAGGCCTGCTGATCGCCGCCAGAGCGCGGATCGTGCATCAGGCAAGCGAAGCGCTGCGCCAGATCGAAGCCGCGTGCGCTGGCGCGATCGATCGCATCCAGCATGCGGATGACGCCATCGTGTGCCGATGGCCAGAGCGCATCGAGTTCGGGCAAGATGCGCGCCAAAGCGCCGCACTCGCGCAGCAGCGCCAGCATCCGCGACGGCTTCGCTTCCATCAAGCCGCGCGCCAGTTCTTGCCAGACCCGCTCCGGCACCAGCGCATCGACTTCGCCCTGCTCCACCATGCGCCACATCAAGGCCAGCGTTTCCGGCGCCAGCGTGAAGTCGGCGAAGCGCGCCGCGAAGCGCGCCACGCGCAAGATGCGCACCGGGTCTTCGCCAAAGGCATTGGAAACATGGCGAAAAACGCGCTGTTCGATATCGCGCAAGCCGCCAAAAGGGTCGATCAGCGTGCCATCCTCGGCTTGTGCGATCGCGTTGATGGTCAGGTCGCGCCGCACCAAGTCTTGTTCCAACGTGACATCAGGCGCCGCATGAAAGACGAAGCCGCGATAGCCAGGTGCCGTCTTGCGCTCGGTGCGCGCGAGCGCGTATTCGGCCTGTGTCTCGGGATGCAGGAATACCGGAAAATCCTTGCCCACTGGCCGGTATCCGAGCGCTTGCATCTGCTGCGGCGTGGCGCCGACGACGACGTAATCGCGATCCTTGATCGCCAGTCCCAGCAGCGCATCACGCACGGCGCCGCCGACCATGTAAATTTTCACTCGGTGGCCCGGCTAGTCGGGCGCGATGTCATGCTTGGCAGCCACTTCAGTCTCGGCCAGCGCCTCGCCGATCCAGCGCGCCACAGCCGGATGGGCCAGGACCCGCTCGCAATAGGCATTCAAGGCTGGCGCCAGCGCCACGCCATAGGTGCGAAAGCGCATGACGACCGGTGCGAAAAAGGCGTCGGCGATCGAAAATTCGCCGAACAGGAATTCGTGGTGGCCGAAGCGCGACAGGCACTCTTCCCAGATTTCACTGATGCGCCCGATGTCGGCCTGGGCTGCCGCCGTGCGACCGCGGCCCGGAAAACGGGCCTTGATGTTCATGCTCATGGCGCTGCGCAAGCCGCCGAAGCCGGAATGCATTTCGGCGCAGACCGAGCGCGCGGTGGCGCGCGCCGCCACATCCTGCGGCCACAAGTGCAGCTCGGGAAATTGCTCGGCCAGGTATTCGCAAATGGCCAGGCTGTCCCAGACTGTGATCGTGCCGGCCAGCAAGACCGGCACCTTGCCACAAGCCGAATAGGCGGCGATGTTGGTGCCGGTGTCGGCGCGATCGAGCAGCACCATCACTTCCTTGAACGGGATGCCGAAGGCGACCAGCACCAGCCATGGCCGCATCGACCAGGAAGAGTAATTCTTGTTGCCGATGACCAGGGTCAAGCCGGGTTGGCGGGCTGCTGCCAGCGTCTGCGACAGG
>CANFGA010000350.1 GCA_947446335.1 Oxalobacteraceae bacterium
AGCTGATACTGGATTTGTTCCAGCGCATGCACGATCAAGCCGCGTTCGAGCACGCCAAACACCGAGCGGCCCAGACCGACGCTGGTGGCGGCCGTTTCGCCTTCGGTTTCCAGCAATTGCCTGGCGCCTTCGTTGTAGAGCAGGATGCGTCCTTCGATATTGCAGACCAACACGCTTTGCGTCAATTCCGCCATCAAAGCCGCCAGCCTGTCCTTTTCCTGGCCTAGCGCATGGCTGGCGGCATCGATCTTTTGTTGCACCTCGTCATGCAGCGCCTGATGCGCGCCAGCGAGGGCATTGATCTTTTCGACCAGCGTGCGCAGCGCGCGCGCGCCCTGCGGCGCGGCGCGATGGCCCGGGTTTGCTGCCAGCAAGACCGCATCCTCGGCCAAGCGCTCCAGCGGTGTCAGATAGCCAGCGAGCCACGCGTGGACGGCAAAGCCGAGCGCGCACAGCAGCAGCAAGGCCAGCGGTGCCAGTTGCGCGCCGCGCTGCGCCAGCATCGCACCGAACTGTGCGCGCTCGATGGCTTCCATGTCCAGTGCCAGCGACAGCAGCACCAGCGCGATGACCAGCACTTGCAGCGCAAACAGCAGTGCGAGCAGAACGCCGAAGCGCCAGCGCGCGATCATGGTCTTCATCCTTGTCTTTGTCACTGCGTTGATCATGCCGGGTCTGCCAGCAAGCGCTGCACCAGCGCGATCAATTCCCGGGTCGAGAACGGCTTCGTGATGTAGGCATCGGCGCCCAGCGCCAGCCCCTTGCTGATCTCGGCATCGCGCCCCTTGGCCGACAGCATCACGATCTTGACCCGGTTCCATCGGCTGTTTTCGCGGATTTTCTGGCACACTTCGAAGCCATCGCGCAGTGGCAGCATGGCGTCCAGCAAGACCAGATCCGGTTCGAAGGCCGCCATCTGCGCCAGCGCCTGTTCGCCGTCGCGCGCGATGGCCAGTTCGAAGCCAGCCTGTTGCATCAAAAATTCGAGTGAAATGACGATGTTCGGTTCATCATCGACGATCAGTATCTTGTGTCTCATTGCTTGGTCTCCTGTGGCGTTGCCAGCGGCAGCGTAAAGGCAAACCGGGCGCCGTGGCCCGGGCTGCTCTCGACCCACAACTGGCCGCCGAAATGGCTGATGATTTCGCGGCTGATCGGCAAACCCAGCCCGGTGCCTTGCGGCTTGCCGATCGCGCCATCGCTACCCTGGCGAAATTTTTGAAAAATCAGCAGCTGATCTTCCTGGCGCACGCCGGCGCCATTGTCGCGCACCGCGATCTGCAACTGGCCATCTTGCTTGTCAACCTTGACTTCGATCGCAATGCGCCCAGCGCCTGGCTTGCAAAACTTGATCGCATTCGACAGCAGGTTCAGCATGACTTGCATCAATCGATCGCGGTCGGCGCAGACTTGCGGCAGGTCGGGCGCCATGTCGAGTTCGAGCTTGATGTTTTTCCCCTTCATCCATTCGCTGGTGGCATCGATCGCATCCATGATCACCGAGGTCGGGTCGAGCGCGACCGTATGCCATGCGGTGCTGCCCGATTCGAGCTTGGCCAGGTCAAGCACATCGTTGATCAGGCGTGTCAGGCGTTCGCTTTCCTTGATCACGATATCGAGATAGTCGCGGCGCTGCGCCGGCGCCAGGTCCGGATGGTCGCGCAGGATCTCGGAAAAGGCGCGGATCGAGGTCAGCGGCGTGCGCAGCTCGTGCGTGACGTTCGAGATGAAGTCATCCTTCATGTGATCGAATTCAAGCAGGCGCGCATTGGCCGCTTTCAGTTCGTTCGACGCCAGTTCAAGTTCGGTCGACTTTTGTTCCAGCCGGTGGCTGTAGGCGATCAGCTGCGAGGTTTCATCGAGGATCGCCATCACTTCATCGATCCCGAGCGGTTCTTCGTCGACCACCGAGGCGATCATCGCATGGGCGGACGCCGCGCCGATCGCACCGGCCAGTTCGATTTCGGCAAAGTGAACCCGGTCTGCCGCCAGCGTGGCGCTGCCTGATGCATGTTGTTGGTCGAAACGGGCAAACGCCAGGTCGGTGCGCTGCGGACCGAGAAAGCGCTGCAGCAAGTCGTGCAGCGCATCGATGGAGGCATTGCCGCGCCACAGACGCACACCGGCGCCGCTCTCGACATCGACGAACAGCGCGGCCTGGGTTTTTTCGAGCGCGCTCTGGCGACCAAAGAGCGAGACGCCGACATACAGGCCGACGTTGGCCAGCATGCTCCAGAACAGCCCGTGCGAAATCGGGTCCAGCCCTTGCAGGCCGAACAGTTGCTGCGGTTTCAGCCAGGCTATCGCAAGCGGGCCTTGTTGCAAGAAGCTGGCCGGCAGCCAACCCGACTGGGCGAACGAGGGCAGCAGCAGCGTGTACAGCCACAGCAGGAAACCGGCACTCAGGCCGGCCAGGGCGCCGGCGCGCGAGCCATTCTTCCAGTAAATGCCACCCAGCATGGCTGGCGCGAACTGGGCCACGGCGGCAAATGAAATGAGACCGATCGCCACCAGCGCATAGGCTTCGCCGGCGAGACGAAAGTAGGTATAGCCGAGCACCATCAGCAGCGCGATGGCGCCGCGCCGGATGTTGAGCAGCAGCGCGCTCAAATCCTGGTGTTCGCTCGGGCGCAGCAGCTTCAGGCGCAGCAACAGCGGCATCACCAGATCGTTGCACACCATCGTGGAGAGCGCGATGGTTTCGACGATCACCATGCCGGTTGCAGCCGAGAGCCCGCCGATGAACACCAGCAGAGTCAAGCCCTGGTGATGTTCCAGCATCGGCAGCGTCAGCACGAAGGTATCGGCATCGACAGTGCCGCCCGGGAAATGCATGATGCCGCCGAAAGCGATCGGCAGCACGAAAATGTTAATCACCAGCAAATACAGCGGCAGCAGCCAGCTGGCCTTGTTCAAATGGCGCTCGTCGACATTTTCGATGACGGCGATCTGGAACTGGCGCGGCAGAAACAGCATCGACAGCATCGACAGCAAGATCAGCGTGGCCCAGCTGCCAAAGCTGGCGTTATCCTTGCCCAGCGTCAGCAGCGATTGCAGCGCAGGCACCGCTTCGGCTCGCTGGAACAGGTCGTCAAAACCGTCGTACATGCCGAACGTGACGAACAGCCCGAGCGCCAGAAAGGCCAGCAGTTTGACTACCGATTCGAAGGCGATCGCAGCGACCATCCCTTCGTGGCGCTCCGATGCATCGAGGTGGCGGGTGCCGAACAGGATCGTGAACGTGGCCAGCAGCAGCGCGACATACAGCGTCGTATCGAGATACAAAGGGCCTTCGGTGTCGCGCGCGGTATTGATGGCAGGATAATGCATCAGCACGTTAAAGCTGGTCGCCACCGCCTTCAGTTGCAACGCGATATAGGGCACCACGCCCACTACCGCCACCACCGTCACCAGGCCGCCCAGCAGCGCGCTCTTGCCGTAGCGCGCGGCGATGAAGTCGGCGATCGACGTGATGCGGTTGGCTTTGCTGATGCGGATGATCTTGCGCAGCACCGTCCACCACAGCGCCGCCGTCAAAGTCGGGCCCAGGTAGATCGGTAAAAAACCGATGCCGCTGACGGCTGCGCGTCCGACGCTGCCGTAGAACGTCCACGACGTTGCATACACCGCCAGCGAGAGCGTGTAGATGTAAGGGCTGTTGATGATCGAGCTGCCGGCGTCGGCGCGCTTGTCGCCATAATAGGCGATCGCGAACAGCACGCCGAGATAGGCGAACGATGCGAGCAGCACGACCCAGCCTTGCAACATGGCGCCCCTTCAGTGCGGCCGCAGCGGGGCCGGGTTCTTCGGTTGCCGCTCGACGATCCATGCCAGCAGCGCGATGAACAGCGCCCAGGCGCCGAACAGATAGGCGTACAGCAGCGGAATGCCGCACCAGATCGCCGCATCGTTGAACAGGGCCAGCAAAGGGTAGTTGAACAGCAGCCAGCCCAGCACCAGCAGCGCCGCGAGGCGCTGGCCGATCAGAATGCGGTTCAAGGCGACAGATCTTTTTGGCATGACGGCTTCTCTTGGCAGGCTTTGATTCCAATTTTGCATCATGGGCCAGTTTGCCGTCAATCTGCAAGCATCATCCCGGCCTTTCAAAAAAAAACCCCGGGGAGCGCTCCCCGGGGTTTCAATCAACGCGATGCAGAAAAATCAGTGGCCGGACGCACCTGCTGCACCGATGCCGGTTTCGGAACGCACCATCTGCGCTTCGTAGCCTGCACGGTCGATCTTGGCGCGGTCGCTGTTGTCGAGGATCGAGAACAGCCAGATGCCGACGAAACCGGCGGTCATCGAGAACAGCGCTGGCGATGTGTACGGGAAGATCGCCGCTGGATGACCCAGCACATCGACCCA
>CANFGA010000351.1 GCA_947446335.1 Oxalobacteraceae bacterium
CAGCGTGACATCGTCGTCAAACTGCTGCGTGCTGCCGGGAAAGCCGCACAGCGCCAGCGTGATGTGCGGCTGGCGCCGATAGTCATCCAACAACAGATCGAGCAGATGTTCGCTCGCATCGGCCACTTGCGCGCGCACGCTGGCGCAATCGACATCGATCGCCCACAGCAGGTAGCGCGCCCTGCCCTTGTGCCACTCGGGAAAATCGCGCCGCACGTTGGCTATCGTCTGGCCGCACGAGCAAAATTGCTGGAACAGCGCGGCGCGCTCCAGGGCCAAGTGGCGCTCTTGCGTGTTGTCTTGCATGTCGATTCACGGCCAAGAAATAAAGATCGATTATGCCAGCCGCAGCCTAATGCGGCGCGCTTCGGGCGCCGTCGACATCCTGGTCCAGCCCGTATTTTTTCAGTTTGACATACAAGGTGCTTTTTGCAATCCCGAGGTGCCTGGCCGCTTGCGTCAGATTGCCGCGATCGGCGGCCAGCGTGGCGCGGATCGAAGCCAGCTCCGCCCCTTCGAGCTTGCCCCCAGGCGCAGCCAACGGCAGATCGGGCAGACTGCGCGGCATATGGTGCGACAGCGGCGACGGCGCGATGTCATCGGGCAGCGCAGCGAGCTGCAGTGCGGGCGCCGTGCCCGCCATCAGGAACATGCTTTCGACGGCATTGCGCAGTTCGCGCACATTGCCCGGCCACGGATGCTGTTCCAGCGCGGCCAGGACGTCGGGCGCCATTTCCTTGACGGCCATCCCATGGCGCTCGGCGAACTGGTGCAAAAAATGCGCAAGCAGCAGCGCGATGTCGCCGCGCCGCTCGCGCAGCGGTGGAATGCGGATGCTGGTGACCGAAACCCGATAAAAAAGATCCATCCGGAACCGGCCTTGCGCGACTTCTTCGCGCAAATCGCGGTTCGTGGCCGAGATCAGCTTGAAGTGGATTTTCCTGGGCACCGTCTCGCCGATCCGGTAAATTTCGCCCTCTTCGAGCACGCGCAGAAAATGCGGCTGCAATTCGAGCGGCATTTCCCCTATTTCATCGAGAAACAGCGTGCCGCCATTGGCCGCTTCGATCTTGCCGATCATGCCGCCGCGCCGCGATCCGGTGAACGCGCCCTCGGCATGGCCGAACAATTCGCTGGCCAGCAAGTCCTTCGACAAGCCGCCGCAATTGAGGGCAACGAATGGTGGCGCGAGCGGCGGCTCGGATGCATGCCCGGCGCGGCTGCCAGCGCGGCTGCCAGCGCGGCTGCCAGCATGATGTATTCCGCGTGAAAAGTTTTCCTTGCCAACACCCGTTTCGCCCAACAACAGCACCGGCACATTGGTCCGAGCCAGCAGCCGCGCCTTGCTCACCGCTTGCAGCAACGGCGCGCTGGCGCCGACGATGCCGGCGAAACCCTGGCCCTCGTGGACTGCGACCACCTTCCTGGACGGCGGCAACGAGCGCGGCGCCAGCGCCGGTATCGTCAGCAAGGTGCCGATGCGTTCGCCTGCGACCAGGATCGGTTCCAGCCAATCCTCGCGCAGCCACGCGGGCGCCGGCGCGATCGGCTTGGATGAAAAAACGCCCAGGTTCAGCGTCGCGATCGCTCTGCTGCCATTGAGATCGACATCGATGCCGCGCGCATGCAAGGCTGCGGCGGCGCGCTCGTTGGCCTTGATCGGATAGCCGCGCCGGTCGCAGATGATCACGCCATCCTGCACGCTGGACATCTTCGCCATGCTGCGCTCGAGCAACTGATAGCGAAAGTTCATCTCCTGTCTGGCCAACTGGCTTTCGATGCGGTCGGCCGTGGTCACCGCCAGCGCCAGGCAATGCGGGCTGAAAGTCTTGCCCAGCCCCGAAACATCGATCGCACCCAGGATCGTGCCGTCATACGGATCGCGGATCACGGTGGCCGAACAAGTCCAATCCTTGATGCCGGCGCAAAAATGCTCGGATGCATGGATCTGCACTGGCTGCCCTATCGACAAGGCCGTGCCGATCGCATTGGTGCCGCAAATTAATTCGTTCCAACTGCTGCCCGTGCTCAGGCGTATCCCTTCTGCCGCGCCCAGCGCGCGCGGGTCGCCTTCGACGCTGAGAATCATCCCGTTCGGATCGGTCAAGATCATGATGGTTTCGGTTTCCGCCAGCAAATCCCTGGCCATCGCCATCACTTGCTGGCCGGCATCGAGCAATTCGCGGTGCTGCTGCTGCAAAGTATCGAGCGCCTGCGCATCGAGCGGCGCCTGCGCTTGCACGCGCGAGGGATCGACCTTGACATCGAGGCAGCGGCGCCACGAATCGTCGATCAGGCAACGCAAGGCATTGGCCGGGGGCACGTGCCCGGTCAGAAAATCATTCCACGCCGACATGATGGTGCGATCGTTGTGCGGATTCGACAGCGGCGAAAGCTGCTGTTTGGACATGGCTGGTCTCCTGCTTTTTATTTTCGCAACGCCAGTTCCATGAAGGCCGGACCGGTCGCTCGATGTTCTGATTGTCTTTTAATAATACACGCCTATTCCGGCGGCAATCATATTGTCCGTATTGTGCAGCCCTCAACCCAGTCCGGAAACCGGACGGCGACAGACCGAACGACCGGAAATCGAACGTTCGACCGTCCGGACGAACGCAACGCAAGGGTCCATCTCTTTTCCTGTTTTTCATGGGAGAAAGCCAGATTTTCAAGCTTTTTTTGTACCGTGGGCATGGTCCTTGCGATGGATGGGATACGGCCCCGAGCACCGGATCACTGCAGATATCCGGGCTTGCGGACCCGCATTCACCTATTGAAATTCACTGATTGAAATTCATCCATGGAGGAGACACACATGCAAACGCAGCCAACACAACATTCACCGGTACAGGTGATGGGCATCGATGCCGGCGGCACGATGACTGACACTTTCTTCGTCAGGGAAGATGGCACATTCGTGGTCGGCAAGGCGCAAAGCAATCCTGGCGACGAATCCCAGGCCATCTACGAATCATCGATCGATGCGCTGGCCGAGTGGCAGCGCGAAGTCGACGATGTCTTCCCCGAGTTGCTCACCTGCGTCTATTCGGGCACCGCGATGCTGAACCGGGTGGTACAGCGCAAGGGACTCGATGTCGGGCTGATGTGCAACCGCGGCTTCGAAGATGTCCATTCGATGGGACGCGCCGCACAAAGCTATCTCGGCTATGCGCTGGAAGAACGGATCCATTTGAATTGCCACCATTACGATGAACCGCTGGTGCCGCTTTCGCGCACCCGCGGCGTGACCGAGCGCACCGATGTCCAGGGCCAGATCGTGATCGCGCTGCGCGAAGAGGAAGTGCGGGTGGCGAGTCGAGAACTGGTGGCGCGCGGCTCGAAAGCGATCGTGATCAGCCTGCTGCAATCGCACAAGAATCCGCAAAGCGAATTGCGCGCACGCGACATTTGCCGCGAAGAATTGGAAAAAATGGGTGTCAACATCCCGGTCTTTGCGACCGCCGATTATTATCCGTCGCGCAAGGAAAGCCACCGCACCAATACCACAATCCTGGAAGCGTACGCGGCCGAGCCGTCGCGCGAAACGCTCAAGAAAGTCTCCGATCGTTTCAAGAAGCACGGCGCCAAGTTCGATTTGCGCGTCATGGCTACCCACGGCGGCACCATCGGATGGCGGGCCAAGGAACTGGCGCGCACCATCGTCTCGGGCCCGATCGGCGGCGTGGTCGGCTCCAAGTTTCTCGGTCAAAAACTCGGTTACGACAATATCGCCTGCAGCGACATCGGCGGCACCAGCTTCGACATGGCCATCATCACCAAGGGTAATTTCGCGATCCAGTCCGATCCGGACATGGCGCGCTTGCTGCTGTCGCTGCCGCTGGTGGCGATGGATTCGGTCGGCGCCGGTGCCGGCAGCTTCATCCGCATCGATCCGTACAGCAAGGCGATCAAGCTCGGCCCCGACAGCGCCGGCTATCGCGTCGGCATGTGCTGGCCCGACAGCGGTTTGGACACCGTCTCGGTGTCGGACTGCCATGTCGTGCTCGGTTACCTGAACCCGGACAATTTTCTGGGCGGCGCGATCAAGCTCGATGTCGAGCGCGCCCGTCACTATCTGAAAATTCAAGTGGCCGATCCGCTCGGGCTCTCGGTCGAAGATGCCGCCGCCGGCGTGATCGAATTGCTGGACTTGAACTTGCGCGAATACATGCGTTCGGTCATCAGCGCCAAGGGCTACAGCCCGGCCGACTTTGTCTGCTTTTCTTACGGCGGCGCAGGCCCGGTCCATACCTATGGCTACACCGAAGGGCTGGGCTTCAAGGATGTCGTCGTGCCGGCCTGGGCGGCAGGATTTTCCGCATTCGGCTGCGCCTGCGCCGAATATGAATACCGCTACGACAAGA
>CANFGA010000352.1 GCA_947446335.1 Oxalobacteraceae bacterium
AGACCGGTTTGCACTTGCCGCAGCGCAAACAATCCTTGATGCTGGTGGCAATGGCGCCGATGTCGCTTTGCTGCATGATCAACGATTCATGCCCCATCAAGCCGAACGATGGCGTGTAAGCGTTGCGCAAGTCGGCCCCGAGACCTGGCAGATTGAGCAGCTTGCCCTTGTTGAAGCGCCCTTCCGGATCGATGCGCTGCTTGTAGTCACGGAAATCCTTGATCTCGTCTTCGGTCAGGAATTCGAGCTTGGTGATGCCGATCCCGTGTTCGCCCGAGATCACGCCGTCGAGCGAGCGTGCCAGCGCCATGATGCGCGCCACGGCCTTGTGCGCATCTTGCAGCATCTCGTAGTGATCCGAGTTGACCGGCAAGTTGGTGTGCACATTGCCGTCGCCGGCATGCATGTGCAACGCGACGAAGACGCGACCGCGCAACACTTTCTTGTGGATGGCCGTGCATTCGTCGAGCACCAGCTTGAACGCGGCGCCGTTGAAGATCTGGCGCAACTGGACGCGGATTTCATGTTTCCACGATATGCGTACAGTGCGGTCCTGGACCACGTCGAACAAGGTGGCATCGGGTTGCTGCTGCAAACGCGCTTCCAGTACGTCCTTCAAATGGTCGAGACCGAGCCGGTACAGCTCTTCCTTGGCCACGTTCAGGGGCACGTCGAGCGCATCGGTCAGGTAAGTCCAGCGCGCCTGGACTTGGGCCAGCACCTCTTCGGCTTGCTGCGCCCGGTCGCCCAGCATCTCGGCATCGGCGATCTTGTCGTCGGAGGCATCGTCGCTCTTGCCCACTGGCAAATTACCAGCGGCAAAGAAGGCGCGCAGTTCGCTCGCCAGTTCCAATTTGTTCTTGATCGACAGCTCGATGTTGATGCGCTCGATGCCGTCGGTGTATTCGCCCATCCGGTTCAATGGAATGACGACGTCTTCATTGATCTTGAAGGCGTTGGTATGCTTGGCGATCGCGGCCGTGCGGGCCCGGTCGAGCCAGAATTTCTTGCGCGCCTCGGGGCTGACCGCGACAAAGCCTTCGCCGACGCGGGTATTGGCGATGCGCACCACCTCGGACGCTGCTTGCGCGACCGCGTTTTCATCGTCGCCGACGATGTCGCCAAACAGCGCCATCTTCGGCAGCACGCCGCGCTTGGACTTGGTGGCATAGCCGACCGCGCGCAGATAGCGCTCGTCGAGATGCTCCAGACCGGCCAGGCGCACCGTGCTGTACATCTCGCCCTTGGCCGGCAAGCCATCGAGGTAAGTCTTGATTTCGACAATCGATGGAATCGCATCGCGCGCCTGGCCGAAAAACTCGAGGCAGACGGTGCGCACATGCTGGGGCATCTTGTGCAAGATCCAGCGCGCCGACGTGATCAAGCCGTCGCAGCCTTCCTTCTGTATCCCCGGCAAACCGGCGAGGAATTTGTCGGTGACATCCTTGCCCAGACCTTCCTTGCGGAAAGTGCGGCCCGGAATGTCGAGCAACTCGGTCTTGAACGGCGCATTGCGGCGCGCCGCATCGCGCGGCGTCGGGTGGCTCCACTCGAGCTTGAACTTGGCGACCGGTGCATCGTGGATCTTGCCCAGGTTGTGCTCCAGGCGCGTCACATCGAGCCAGTCGCCATTCGGGTCGACCATGCGCCACGACGCCAGATTATCCAAGGCAGTGCCCCACAGCACGGCTTTCTTGCCGCCGGCGTTCATCGCGACGTTGCCGCCGACACACGATGCTTCGGCCGATGTCGGGTCGACCGCGAACACGAAGCCGGCTTTTTCAGCCGCATCCGAGACCCGCTTGGTGACCACGCCCGCGCCCGAAAAAATGGTCGCGTATTCGCGATCCAGGCCCGGCAACACTTGCATTTCGACCGCGCCCAGCGTGATCAGTTTTTCGGTGTTGATGACCGCCGACAACTTGGTCAACGGCACGGCGCCGCCGGTGTAGCCGGTTCCGCCGCCGCGCGGGATGATGGTCAGCCCCAGTTCGATGCAACCCTTGACCAGGCCCGCCATTTCATCTTCGGTGTCCGGCGTGAGCACCAGGAAAGGATATTCGACGCGCCAGTCGGTGGCGTCGGTGACATGCGCGACGCGCGTCAAGCCGTCGAACTTGATGTTGTGCTTTTCGGTATAGCGGCCCAGCACCTTGATGCTGCGTTTGCGCAAGTCGTAGGTCTGACGAAACTCTTCGTCGAACTCGGCCACGGCCTTGCCGGCTGCCGTCAGCAGCGCAAGCACGTTCGCGCTGCGCGTCTTCACCACGTCGCTCGCTTCTTCGCCGGCGGCGTCCACGCTGCGCCGCTTGTCGACTTCGACCAGGCGATGCTGCAGCGCATCGATCAATTCCTGGCGCCGCTTCGGATTGTCGAGCAAGTCGTCTTGCAGGTAGGGATTGCGGCGCACCACCCAGATGTCGCCCAGCACCTCGTACAGCATGCGCGCAGAACGGCCGGTCTGGCGTGCAGCGCGCAACTCGTCGAGCAATAGCCAGGAAGGCTCGCCGAGCAAGCGAATCACGATTTCGCGATCCGAGAACGACGTATAGTTGTAGGGAATTTCGCGCAGGCGGCTGGGAGCCGGACCGTGCGGTGTTTCGGCAAGCAGTGCTTTGATGTGTGCGGGGGCGTTCATTGTGTGGTCGTTTGTGGCTGACTCTAAAGGGTCATTTTAGCGTATTGCGCAGCGCCACGCGGGAACAACCCTAGGCCGCGCCGGGGTTAGCGGAGTCTAGGCAGCGCGGCAAGAACAACGTGCACATTCAAAACAGGAATCGCCCGAGGCTGCGCCACAAGCCGTCGGGCACATGCAGCAACAGCGCCGTCATCGTCAGGTAACGCAACAGCTTGCCGATCGCCATGTAGGCAACGCTGGGCCAGAACGGCAAATTGAGCCAACCCGCCATCGCGCACAGCGGGTCGCCGATGACCGGCACCCAGGCCAGCAGCATGGTTCTGGCGCCATAATGACCGAGCCAGGTGAACCAGCGAGTCGAGCGCTCCTTGGCGAATGTCGCCTTCGCGTGGTAACCCATCCAGTAGTTGAGCACCCCGCCCAGCGTATTGCCGACGGTCGCCGCGAGCATCACCGGCCAGAACAGCATCGGGTTGGCCTTGATCACCGCAAACACGGTCGGCTCCGAGCCCAGCGGCAGCAATGTGGCCGAAATGAAACTGATGATGAAGACCGAGGTCAGCCCCACTTCCGGCGCCGCCAGCAGCTGCAGCAGCCAGGTTACTGCAGATGCAATCATCGAAGTCTTTGAGAAGCGCGAGGGGCGTCCATTATAATGAACAATAACGATTGCTCCAGCGCAGTTGGCGCATGCGATGGCAAGGCACTACCGGTACCGCGCGCCCGACCATCCGGCCCGGACTCATTCTCAGATTCACTAGTTGGCAGACCATGAACATCGATTATCTCAAGAAAATCCTGACCGCCCGCGTCTATGACGTGGCCGTCGAATCGCCGCTCGAACTCGCTCCCACGCTCTCGCAGCGCTTTGGCAACCGGATCTATTTCAAGCGCGAAGACATGCAAAGCGTGTTCAGCTTCAAGCTGCGCGGCGCCTACAACAAGATGGCCCAGTTGAGCCCGGAACAACTCAAGCGCGGCGTCATCTGCGCCTCGGCCGGCAACCATGCGCAAGGCGTCGCGCTGTCGGCCGCCAAGCTCGGTTGCCGCGCGTTGATCGTGATGCCGACCACTACGCCACCGGTCAAGATCGATGCCGTCAAGGCGCGCGGTGGCAATGCGGTCGAGATCGTCCTGTTCGGCGACTCGTACACCGATGCCTACAACCATGCGCTGACGCTGGAAAAAGAACACAAGCTGACCTTCGTCCATCCGTTCGACGATCCGGACGTGATCGCCGGCCAGGGTACCATCGGGATGGAAATCTTGCGCCAGCACGCAGGACCGATCCATGCGATCTTTGTCGCGATCGGCGGCGGCGGCTTGATCGCCGGCGTGGCGGCCTATGTCAAGCAAGTGCGTCCCGACATCAAGATCATCGGCGTGCAAACCGTCGATTCGGATGCGATGGCGCGCTCGCTGAAGGCTGGCGAGCGCATCACGCTGCCGGACGTCGGCCTGTTTTCCGACGGCACCGCGGTGCGCCTGGTCGGCGAAGAAACCTTCCGCCTGGCGCAGCAATACGTCGACGACATCATCATCGTCGATACCGATGCCATCTGCGCCGCGATCAAGGATGTGTTCCAGGATACGCGCAGCATCCTGGAACCGGCCGGCGCGCTCGCGATCGCCGGCGCCAAGGCCTATGTCGAGCGCGCCAGACTGTCGAAGCAGCCGATCGTCAATGAAACCCTGATCACGATCGCCTGCGGCGCCAA
>CANFGA010000353.1 GCA_947446335.1 Oxalobacteraceae bacterium
GGCAACCGGAATCAATTGCCGCAGCGCCTGCGTCAGCGTGGCCGAGGCAGCTGCGTGGTGCGCTGCGCTGGACTGGCCCGCTTCTATTTCGTCGAGCAACATGCTGACAAAATCCATGCCACCAAGCAAGCTGTCGGCCAGCACCGGGCTATAGGCCAGATCGCCATCGCGCACGATCGCCATCAAGTCTTCGCCCACATGCAGCACGCGCAGCATTTCCGGGAAATCGAACAGCCCGCAATTGCCCTTGAGCGTATGCACCAGCCGGAACAACTCGTTCATCAGCGCGGCATCGAGCGGCGCATTCTCGAGCTGCATCAGCTTTTCGCTGATGCTTTGCAGGAAATCGCGCGCCTCGGACAGAAATTGCTGCAGTATCGGCGTCACCTGCCAGCCTCCCCGAGCAACAAGCGCACATGGCCGAGCAAGACATCGGGCCGGGTCGGCTTGATCAGATACAGATTCGCGCCCGCCAGGTAAGCCTTGGCCTGGTCGCTCGGTTTCGCCTCGGTCGAGACCATGACGGCGGGCGCTTGTGGAATGTCGGCATGGGCGCGCAATTCGCGTACAAAAGAGTAACCGTCGAGCTTGGGCATGTTCACATCGACCAGATACAGATCGTAGGATGCGCTCAACGCCTTTTCCAGCGCTTCGATGCCGTTGACCGCCTCGTCCACCGCATAACCTGCGCCTTCCAATATGCTGCGATGATACATGCGCACTGTGGCGGCATCATCCACAATCAAAATAGTTTTCATTTTCCGTCCCAGGGTTTTTGATAGACGATTGCCTCAGGAAACTTGCGAATCTTGTAAAGGGAGGAAATCCGGCTCATCGATTCGGAGTGCCCGAGGCAAATGAATCCGCCCGGATTGAGTGCGTCATAAAATGTCTCAGCCGCCTGCTTGCGCGACAGGTCGTCGAAATAGATCAGCAAATTGCGGCAGAAAATCACGTCAAAATTGCGGTATCCGCGCACATCGGACGGTTCCATCAGATTGATGCGCGTAAATTCAACGGCGCTGCGCAAGTCGTCGCTGATCTGATAGCCTTGCTGACCATGCCGGAAATATTTTTGCATGTAAGCCTTCGGTACATGCTTGACCGAGCGCTCCGAGTACAAGCCGGCGCGCGCCTGCACCAGGATTTTGGTGTCGATATCGGAAGAGATGATTTCCACATCCCAGCTGTGAATCCCGGCCCAGCGCTCGAGCAGGCACATCGCGATCGAATACGGCTCTTCCCCCGATGACGAGGGGATGACCCAGATTCGGATCGGACTCTGATCTCTCTTGCGCGCGACGATTTCCGGCAAGATCGAATTGACCAGGCAATGAAACTGGTATTCCTCGCGAAAGAAATAAGTCTCGTTGATCGTCATCAGGTTCACCAGCGCCTGCAATTCGATGCCGGAAGCCTGGAACCGCAGCATCGTGAAGTAGCTGCGAAAATTCTCGCTTTTGTTGGCCTCGATCCGTTCCACCAGACGCTTGTCGACAAAATAGCGTTTCGAGTGATCGAACTGGATGCCGGTTTTGCGATAAAAAAATTCCTGGAATTTCTGAAAATCGTCGTCGCTGATGATTATTTTTGCCATGGCGGTTCTATGCCTTCACGATGCGCTTCAAGGCCAGGTCTGCCGCAAACTGTATGTAGGGCTCCCCCGCGTAACGCTGTTTCAGACGCTGCAAGGCATCCACCGCCGCGACAGAGCCAACTTCGCCGAGCAGATCGACGGCCGTGCCGCACACGTTGACGACAGGATCGCGATCGATGACATCGATCAACCACTCTTCGACCTTCGGATGCTGCAGTGATTCAAGGATGTTGACCGCCATGATGCGCACATCGGAATCATCATCGGTCAGCAAGCTGCCCATGATGGGCGCCACTTCATCGGGCAACGCCTTCATCGCCTCGATTGCCTCATTGCGCATTTGCGCATCTTCGCTGCGCAGCCAGTCGACCAGACCGGCCACCGCGACCGGGCCGCCGATCCGGGTCAGGCTGGTCAGGATGATTTCACGCACCGAAATCTCGGTTTCACATTGCAAACGCGCGAGCAGGTCCGCGCTCGCCTCAGGATAATCGAGCAAATCGCGCGCAGCCCAGCGCCGCACTTGCGGATCGGCGTCTTGCAATTGAGTGACCAGTCCGGCGTAATCGCGCTCGGCCCTGGGCACCTCGGCTATGGCTTCAGCGGCCATTTTTTTCTTGATGAAAGCCATGTCATTCCTCCTCAGCGTTCAATCCAGCTATTGATTTGAAGCGCAATTTTTTCTGCATGTAGCACCACCGATGCACCGCCCTTGTTGATCAAGGCGGCCGGCATGCCGAACACCACCGCCGACTCTTCCGACTCGGCGATCGTGAATCCGCCTCTTTTCTTGATCTCGGTGAAGGCATCGGCGCCGTCATAGCCCATCCCGGTCAGCATGACTGCCAATACATTTTCCGTCGCGACCTGTTCGAGCACCGAGCGCCCCAGCAACTCCACCGACGGATGCCACAGGAACTCGTTGTTTTCAGGTTTTGCAATCACCGTCAGCTTGCCGGCGCGCCGCACCACTTGCATGTCGGCGCCCCCCTTGCCGATGTAAATGACGCCCGGCTCCAGTGTCATCGGCCCGCTCGCTTCCACCACATGCATCGGGCACAGCCCGTTCATCCGCTGCGCGAACGAGAGCGTGAAGCTGGCCGGCATGTGTTGCGCCACCAGCACCGGCCACGGAAAGTTGGACGGCAAACTGGGCAAGATCTGCTCCAGCGTGCGCGGCCCGCCGGTCGACACGCCGACGATCACCACGCCCTCGCGGGCGAGGTTGCGGCGTGCCACCGGCGCTGCCACCGGAGCCGGTTCGGCGCTGCGCAGCGGGGCCGCCTTGCGCAGCGGTTTCATCCGCACCTTGGCCGCGATGCGTACCTTGCTGATCACCGAAGCACCGATCGCTTCCAGCGACAAGGAAATGGTGCCGCCCGGCTTGACGACGTAATCGACGGCACCCAGATTCAACGCTTCGAAGGTCGCCAGCGCGCCCTTTTCGGTCAGCGATGAAATCATTACGACCGGCACCGGCCGCTCGGCCATGATCCTCGACAGCGCAGTCAAGCCATCCATCTCCGGCATGTTGATATCGAGCGTGATCACATCGGGCTCGAAGGCGCGATTTTCCTCCAGCGCTTCGCGTCCATTGCGCGCCAGTCGGATCTCGAAGTCAGGCTCCCCATCGAACAGCGCCGATAGCTGGCGCCGCATCAATGCCGAATCGTCGACGATGAGCAACTTGATCATCTAGGCACTCGCAAGCTGGGCCAGCTTGGCCAGTTCGGCCAAGTCTGCACGCTGCTGCGTTTCGATCAAATGGGATGGGTCGATCAATTGCACCATCCGCTTTTGGCGCTCCAGATTGGCCATGCGCGCCAGCAATCCATCCTGCTCGCCGGACAGGCGCGGCGCCAGTTCGATGCTCGATTTATGGATCTTCAAGACTTCAACCACCGAATCGACAATGAAGCCGGTGCGCGCACCGTCGATCAGGAACACCATGATCCGTTGCTGATCGCTGCGCTCGACCTGCTCCAGACCGAGGCGGCGGCGCAAATCCATCACCGCCAGCACCGCGCCGCGCAGATTGATCACACCCTCGACGCAGGGCGGCGCCTTGGGCACACGCGTCAATTGCTCGGCCACGCGCACGATCTCTTGCACGCTGTTGATCGGTACGCCAAATTCTTCTTTACCCAGGCGAAACACCACTACCTGCTCTTCATCGTCACCCTCGGCAACATTTTGTCCGGCGCCCTGTTCTGGCTTGTCATTCATGGCAGCGACCTTGGTCAAGGTTTCCTTCATTGCAACGTTGCGGAACATGTTGTCGACCGACAAAATCGATACCAGGCGCTTGCCTCCATCGAGCCGGCAAATCTGCTCGATGTCGGCCAATTGCTTGGCCAGCAAACCGGGCACGACATCGACATCGGCGCGGGCCACGCGCAATACTTCGTTGACGCTATCCATCACCACGCCGACCGACCCGGAGCCAAACGAGACCACCACAATCCGGCTGTTTTCATCGGCGTCCCGGTTCGGCAAGCCGAACATGCGCCGCAGCGACACCAGCGGCAACAAGCGGTTGCGCAACGTCATCAAGCCCAGCACATGCGGCTCCGAGTGCGGCACGTGCACGATCAATTCCGGCACCTGGACGATTTCCTGCACATCGTCGATCACGATCGCGTATTCCTGCTTGGCCACCTCGAAGCTGACCAATTGCAATTCGTCGTTGATTTTCTCTTCCAGGCCGGATGCTTCCGGCACCGAAGCATTGCCTGCATGGCTGCGCGA
>CANFGA010000354.1 GCA_947446335.1 Oxalobacteraceae bacterium
ACGCCGGCGTGGCTAGCTGGAATTTCCATGCTGGCCTTGTCCGGCTCGACCGTGAGGAGGGACGGATCGGCCTGGATCGTATCGCCCGGCTTGACCATCAATTCGATGATTTCGACTTCCTTGAAGTCGCCGATGTCCGGGACTTTGACTTCCACAATGCTCATAGCGTTTGCTCCGTTCTTTTGTTCTGTCTGAACCGCGTTGATTGGCTAACTGTTATTGCATGGTTTTTATTGAGAAACCGGATTTGGCTTGTTCGGATCGAGGCCATACTTGACGATCGCCTGCTCCACCACCGACATCTCGATCGTTCCTTCATCAGCGAGCGACTTCAGCGCAGCAACCGTCACATAGTAGCGGTTCACTTCGAAGAATTCGCGCAGCTTGGCGCGGCTGTCCGAGCGGCCGAAACCGTCGGTCCCCAACACCTTGTAGCTGCGACCAGCCGGCAAGAAGGCGCGGATCTGTTCGGCGAAAGCGCGCACATAGTCGGTCGTGGCGACGATCGGGCCTTTGGAGTCTTGCAGGCACTCGGTCGCATACGGCACGCGCTGCTTCTGGGTCGGGTTGACCAGGTTCCAGCGTTCGGCATCCTGGCCTTCGCGCGCCACCAGCGTCAACGATGGTGCCGACCAGACATCGGCGGCAATGCCCCAATCGGCGGCCAGCAACTCGGCGGCGAAGATCGATTCGCGCAAGATGGTGCCGCAACCGATCAGCTGCACGCGCTGCTTGAGTTCCTTGTCGCCTTCGGAGAACAGGTACAAGCCCTTCAGGATGCCTTCTTCCTGGCCCGGCTTGATGCCTGGCTGCGAGTACGCTTCATTCATGATCGTGATGTAGTAATACACATCTTCCTGATTCGTGATCATGCGGCGCAAGCCGTCGTGAATGATGACGGCCACTTCGTGTGCAAAGGTTGGATCGTAAGGCACGCAGTTCGGGATTGTCGCAGCCATGATGTGGCTGTGACCGTCTTCATGCTGCAAGCCTTCGCCATTCAACGTGGTGCGCCCTGCGGTACCAGCCATCAGGAAGCCGCGTGCGCGCATGTCGCCCGCCGCCCATGCCAGGTCGCCGATGCGCTGCATGCCGAACATCGAATAGAAGGTGTAGAAAGGAATCATGACGCGGTTATTGGTCGAGTACGACGTGGCCGCCGCGATCCACGAACTCATGCCGCCCGCTTCGTTGATGCCTTCCTGCAAGATCTGGCCGGCCTTGTCTTCGCGGTAATACATGACCTGATCCTTGTCGACCGGCTCGTACAACTGACCTTGCTGGTTGAAGATGCCGATCTGGCGGAACAAGCCTTCCATGCCGAAGGTGCGCGATTCATCGACCAGAATCGGTACCAGGCGCTGACCCAGGCTAGGGTCACGCAGCAGCGTCGAAATGATCCGCACATAAGCTTGTGTCGACGAAATTTCGCGCCCTTCTGCGGTGGCGTCCAGAACGTTCTGGAATGCCGACAATTCCGGCACGATCAGGGTTTCATCGGCTTGCATGCGGCGCTGCGGCAGGTAACCGCCCAGAGCCTTGCGCCGTGCGTGCAGGTACACCATCTCGGGCGCATCGTCGGCCGGCTTGAAGAATGGAATATCGGCCAGCTGGTCGTCCGGAATCGGGATCGCGAAACGGTCGCGCATTTCGCGGATCGCTTCATCATCGAGTTTCTTGGTCTGGTGCGCGGTGTTGCGCGCCTCGCCCGACTTGCCCATGCCGTAGCCCTTGACGGTTTTCACCAGCAAGACGGTAGGCTGGCCCTTGTGTTCCTGGGCGATCTTGAATGCCGCATAAATCTTGTGTGGATCGTGGCCGCCGCGGGTCAGGCGCCAGATGTCGTCGTCGGTCAGATTGGCGACCATTTCGAGCAATTTCGGGTGCTTGCCAAAGAAATTCTTGCGCACGAAAGCGCCATCCTTGGCCTTGTAATTCTGGTACTCGCCGTCGACGGTTTCCATCATCACGCGCTGCAAGATGCCTTCCTTGTCCTTGGCCAGCAACGCATCCCAGCCCGGACCCCAGATCACCTTGACCACGTTCCAGCCGGCGCCGCGGAAGTCCGCTTCCAGTTCCTGGATGATCTTGCCGTTGCCACGCACCGGACCGTCGAGACGCTGCAAGTTGCAGTTGACGACCATGACCAGATTGTCCAAGCCTTCGCGCGCAGCCATGCCGATCGCACCCATCGATTCCGGCTCGTCCATCTCGCCGTCACCGCAAAAAGCCCAGACCTTGCGCTCTGCCGTGTCGGCGATGCCGCGGGCATGCAGGTATTTCAAGAAACGCGCCTGATAGATCGCCATCAGGGGACCGAGGCCCATCGAGACGGTCGGAAATTGCCAGAAGGTCGGCATCAGTTTCGGATGCGGATACGACGACAGACCCTTGCCATCGACTTCGCGCCGGAAGTTCAGCAATTGGTCTTCGCTCAAGCGGCCTTCGAGGAAAGCGCGGGCGTAGACGCCGGGCGACGAATGGCCCTGGATGTACAACAGATCGCCGCCGTGCTCTGCGCTAGGAGCGCGCCAGAAATGGTTGAAGCCGATGCCCAGCATGTTGGCCAGCGAAGCGAAACTCGACAAATGGCCGCCCAGATCGCCATCGGCGCGGTTGGCTTTTACTACCATCGCCATCGCATTCCAGCGCATCCACGAGCGCAGGCGTTCTTCGAATTCCAGATTGCCGGGGCAGTGCTCTTCCTGGTGCAAGGGGATCGTGTTGACGTAAGCGGTGTTGCTGGAAAAGGGAATGCGCGCGCCGCGGCGGCGGGCCAGGTCGACCAGACGTTCCATCAGGTAGTGGGCGCGTTCCGGGCCTTCTTTTTCAAGCACGGCTTCGAGCGCGTCGAGCCACTCCTTGGTTTCCTGAGCATCAGGATCATTCGATGTGAGAACCGTGAGTTGGTCGAGTTGAAGTGACATTGCGTTGTCTCCTGTTTATTGTGAGTGTCCCACCCCGATCACGGATCGCTGTCGGACGCATGAAAGCAATTTTTTACCAAGGATATTCAATAATATTCGTTAGTGTGGAGATTCTAACAGGAGATTCGCGACTTTTCAAATGACGATATCAACTTTCATAATGTGGGATTCATGCCGCACTGCCGCATTTTTGAGCTATCAGGCAACAGCCGCTTATGTCTGACAAAAGCAGCGCATCAGCGCGCAGCAGAGTCCATCGAGAGGACCGATATCTGCAAATTGAGAAGGGGGGAAATGCTGGAAAACGATGCAAAAAACTGACGCTGCGACGCGTCAGGATTTTTTCTTGGCGCGTATCGCCACATGGCTGATGTTGGGTGGCACATCCTGGCCAGCCTGGCGCGCCCTGAACATGCTGGCACGCATCAGGAAAATGGTCGTGATCGGGACCGTGATGGCGATGAAGGCAGCAATCAGCAACGGTTGCAAAGTGAGCCCCTTGCCTTGCAGCGAAAAGAACAGCAGGCAGCCGCCCAGGATGCACCAGCAAGCGCTGGTGGCGATGATGGCGGGCGCATGCACGCGCTCGAAAAACGTCGGCAGGCGCAGCAAGCCGATCGACCCGAGCAAGGCCAGCGCGGCGCCGGCCAGCACCAGCACCGCAATGGCGATTTGCGCCCATAATGCAATAGCCACCTGGTTCATTCGATCACCTCGCCGCGCAACAGGAATTTGGCCATCGCAGTCGATGCCACGAAGCCGAACAGCGCGATCAGCAGCGCCGCTTCGAAATAATAATCGCTGCCATACATCAAGCCCAGCACCAGGATCGCCAGCATGCCGTTCAGGTACATGCAATCGAGCGCCAGCACCCGGTCTTGCGCGGCAGGCCCCTTGATCAAGCGCAGGCAGGCGCAGCCCATGGCCAGCGCCAGCATCGACAGCGCCACAGGCAAGGTCCAGAAAAGCACGGAATTGGTCACTCAAAGATCTCCATCAACGGGCGTTCATAGCGTTGTTTGATTTGCGCGGCCAGCGCGTCGGCATCGCCCATCTCCAGCACATGCAGCAACAGCGTAGCACGATCAAACGACAATTCGGCCCACGCCGTGCCGGGCGTGATGCAAACGATCATGGCCAGCACCGCCAGCGCATTCGGGTCGCGCACATCCAACTGCACGCGCACGAAACCGGCCGCATGGCGTCTTTTTCCAGGCGCCAGCAGCAAACGGATCACCGCCAGGTTCGACAGCAGCGTATCCATCATCACCGTCAGCATCAGGCGCAGCACGGCGCCAGGCTTACGCATGCGCACCGGCAGCGGGCGCAAGCCGCCCAGCAGCACCGGAATCGCCACCGCCAGCACCAGAGCAAGCAACAGATGGCCCAGGCTCAGGGTGCGATTGAGCAGCAAC
>CANFGA010000355.1 GCA_947446335.1 Oxalobacteraceae bacterium
GCACCGGATCGAGGCGCAATTCCGCGCTGCGCGCATGGGCTTGCAAGCCTTCGCCGTAAGCGAGTTCGGCTGCGATCTTGCCCAGCGTTTGCGCACCGGCTGCGCTGACGTGGATGATCGACGAGCGCTTCTGGAAGTCGTAGACCCCCAGCGGCGATGAAAAACGCGCAGTGCGCGAGGTCGGCAGCACGTGATTCGGACCGCAGCAATAGTCACCCAGCGCTTCCGACGAATAGCGCCCCAGGAACATGGCGCCGGCATGGCGAATTTGATCGGCCCATTGCTGCGGCTCCAGCGCCGAGATTTCCAGATGCTCGGCCGCGATCTCGTTGGCGATCGCGCACGCTTCGGCCATGTCGGCGACCTTGATCAGCGCGCCGCGCCCGGTCAACGAGGCGCGTATCGTGTCGGCGCGCGGCATCGTCGGCAACAGGCGATTGATGCTCGCTTCGACGCGCGCGATGTAATCGGCATCCGGGCACAGCAAAATCGCTTGCGCCAATTCATCGTGCTCGGCTTGCGAAAACAGATCCATCGCGACCCAATCCGGATCAGTCGTACCGTCGCACAGAATCAATATCTCGGACGGGCCGGCGATCATGTCGATGCCGACGATGCCGAACACGCGGCGCTTGGCTGCAGCCACATAGGCATTGCCCGGCCCGACGATTTTGTCGACTGCATCGATTGTTTGCGTGCCGTAGGCGAGCGCGGCGACCGCTTGCGCGCCACCGATCGCGATCACGCGCGTGACGCCGGCGATCGCCGCTGCCGCCAGCACCATCGCATTCCTGACGCCGTCGGGCGTTGGCACCACCATGATGATTTCCCCGACACCGGCCACGTGGGCCGGAATCGCATTCATCAGCACCGACGAGGGGTAGGCCGCCTTGCCGCCCGGCACATAGATGCCGACCCGGTCCAGCGGCGTGATCTTCTGGCCCAGCAGCGTGCCGTCGGGCTCGACGTAGGTGAAGCCCTTCAACTCTTCCTTCTGGCGCTGGTGGAACACGCGGATGCGCTCGGCGGCGACGATCAATGCATCGCGCTGGGCTGACGGCAAGCCGGCCAGCGCCGCTTGCAGCTGCTCTTGAGAAATTTCCAGATCCGCCATGCCGGTCGCGCCGCCATCGGGAATCCGGTCAAAACGGTTGGTGCATTCCAGCACTGCGGCATCGCCGCGCAGCTTGACATCGGCCAGGATGGCGACCACTGCCGCATCGATGGCGGCATCGGCGCTGGCCTCGAAGGCCAGCAATGCGGCCAACGCCGGCTTGAAATCGGGTTGACTGGAATCAAACTTGGTTATCTGTATCGGCATGATGGTCTCTTAGCGGTTGAGTTTCGATGCGCGTTCGAACGCCTCGATGATCGGTTGCAAACGCTCGCGCTTGAGCTTGAGCGCCGCCTGGTTGACCACCAGGCGCGACGAGATCGCCATGATTTCCTCGACCTCGACCAGATTGTTGGCGCGCAGCGTGTTGCCGGTGCTGACCAGGTCGACGATGGCATCCGACAAGCCGACCAGCGGCGCCAGTTCCATCGAACCATACAGCTTGATCAAGTCGACGTGCACGCCCTTGGAGGCGAAATGTTCACGCGCGGTTTGCACGAACTTGGTCGCCACGCGCAGGCGCGCACCCTGGCGCACCGCGTTTTCATAGTCGAAGCCGGCTTGCACCGCGACCGACATCCGGCACGCGGCGATGTTGAGATCGATGGGCTGGTACAGCCCTTCGCCGCCGTGTTCGAGCAACACATCCTTGCCGGCCACGCCGAAGTCGGCGGCGCCGTACTGGACATAGGTCGGCACATCGGATGCGCGCACGATGATGACGCGCACGTGCGGATCGTTGGTTTCCAGGATCAGCTTGCGCGACGTCTCCGGATCTTCCAGCACGATGATGCCGGCCGCTTCCAGCAGCGGCAGCGTGTCGTCAAAAATGCGCCCTTTCGACAGCGCCAGGATCAATTCCCCGCTGGCGCGGCTGTTTCCATTCAATACGTTCATTTTTTCTTCTTTCTAGCTGATGCGCTGAACGTTGGCACCGACCTGTGACAACTTCACTTCCATCCGATCATAACCCCGATCCAGATGGTAGATCCGGTCGATCAGCGTTTCGCCCTCGGCCGCCAGCGCGGCGATCACCAAGGAGGCCGAAGCGCGCAAGTCGGTCGCCATCACCGGCGCGCCGCGCAGGCGTGCAACACCGGTGATGATCGCGGTATTGCCTTCGATCTGTATCGAGGCGCCCAGACGGTTCATTTCCTGCACGTGCATGAACCGGTTTTCAAAGATCGTTTCGGTGACACGGCTGGGACCGTTGGCGATGCTGTTCACTGCCATGAATTGCGCCTGCATGTCGGTCGGAAAGCCCGGATATTCGGTGGTGCGGAAATTGACCGGGTTCGGGCGCGATGCCATCTGGGCGCGGATCCAGTCGGGGCCGAACGTCATCGTCAAGCCCATGGCGCGCAACTTGTCGAGCGCCGCGTCGAGGATGTCGATGCGGGCATTGCGCAGCGTGATGTCGCCGCCGGCCGCCGCCACCGCGCACAAGAAGGTGCCGGTCTCGATCCGGTCGGCGATCACTGCGTGCTGCGCGCCGTGCAAGGCAGGCACGCCCTGGATCACCAGGCAACCGCTGCCGATGCCGTCGATCTTGGCGCCCATCGCCACCAGCAGATTGGCCAGATCGGTCACTTCCGGTTCGCGCGCCGCGTTTTCGAGTATCGTTTCGCCATCGGCCAGCACAGCGGCCATCAACAGGTTCTCGGTCCCGGTCACGGTGATCATGTCGGTCACGATGCGCGCGCCCTTGAGTTTCTTGGCCTTGGCATAGATGTAGCCGCCCTCGACCGTGATCTCGGCGCCCAGCGCCTGCAAGCCCTTGATATGCTGGTCGACCGGACGCGAACCGATCGCGCAGCCGCCCGGCAGCGAGACCTTGGCTTCGCCGAAACGCGCCAGCAGCGGCCCCAGCACCAGGATCGCTGCGCGCATCGTCTTCACCATCTCGTACGGCGCTTCGAGCTTGTCGATCGCGCCACCGTTGAGTACCACCCGGTCGTCGTTCTGCTTGATCGACAGGCCGGTCTGGCCCAGCAATTTCAGCATCGTTTTCACATCGTGCAAGTGCGGCACATTGGACAGTTCCAGGTCCCCGGACGTCAGCAGGCCCGCGCACAGGATAGGCAGCGCCGCATTCTTGGCGCCCGAGATGGCGATGTCGCCCGACAGGCGTTGTCCGCCCTGTATCAATAGCTTGTCCATGATGCCTATCCTTGGTATTCGTCCGGAGTGAGTGTCTTCATCGACAAGGCGTGGATCTCTTCGCGCATGCGCTCGCCCAGCGCTGCATACACCATCTGGTGGCGCTGTATCGGGCGCTTGCCGGCAAAAGCTGGCGAGACGATCAGTGCATTGAAATGCTGGCCATCGCCGTCCACTTCGAGGTGGGTACAGGCGAGTCCGGCCGAAATATAGCCGTGGATCAGTTCAGGAGTAGTCGACACGTTTTTTCCTTGATGCGTAAGATTCAAATGTAGGCCGCGCGCTCAATGGTTCAATAGCGCAGGCGGTAACCGCTCTTCAACAGGCGGATGGAAAACAGGGCAAGCAGCACCAGAAAGGCGCCCACGATCGCCAGGCTGAGCAGCGGATCGACATCGGACTTGCCGAAGAAGCCGTAGCGAAAGCCATCGATCATGTAAAAGAACGGGTTCAGATGCGATACCGTCTTCCAGAACGGCGGCAGCGAATGGATCGAGTAGAAGACGCCCGACAAGAATGTGGCCGGCATGATCAAAAAATTCTGGAACGCCGCCAACTGGTCGAACTTTTCAGCCCAGATGCCGGCGATCAAGCCCATCGTGCCCAGGATCGCCGCGCCCAGGAACGCAAAGGCGATGATCCACAGCGGCGCCACGTAAGACAGATCGGCGAACCAGGCCGTCACGGCGAACACGCCGAAACCGACGACGATCCCGCGCACCACCGAAGCGGTGATGTAAGCGCAAAAGATTTCCCAGTGCGACAGCGGCGACAGCAGCACGAACACCAGATTGCCGGTGATCTTGGACTGGATCAGCGACGACGATGAATTGGCGAACGCATTTTGCAGCACGCTCATCATCACCAGGCCGGGGATCAGAAAGGCGGTATAGCTGACACCCGATTCCATCGGGACCCGGCTTTCCAGCACATGGCCGAAAATCATCAGGTACAGCACGGCGGTGAGAATGGGTGCAGCGACGGTCTGGGTCGCCACTTTCCAGAACCGCAGCGTTTCCTTGTAGACCAGAGTACGGAAACCGGTCGAGATCA
>CANFGA010000356.1 GCA_947446335.1 Oxalobacteraceae bacterium
CATGCCGAATTCGCGCACGCCGTAGCTGAGATAATTGCCGCTGCCCTCATGGTTGACCCACTGCGAGGCTGCCACATCGGTCAGGTTGGAACCAGTCAGGTCGGCTGAGCCGCCGAACAATTCCGGCAGTAGATGGGTGATGTGTTCCAGCACGATCTGCGATGCCTTGCGCGTCGCCACCTTCTTGTGCAACTCGCCACGGGTGGTGATCAAGTCCTTGAATGCCGGGGCCAGACCATCGGGCAGCGTGCCTGCGCTGCGCCGCAACAGCTCTGCGCCAAGTTCGGGATAAGCCGTTTGATAGCGCGAGAATTGCTGCTGCCAGTCGTATTGCTGCGCCAGCCCCGTTTCTCGTGCATCCCAGAGCCTGGCCATCTCGGGCGGCAGCTCGAACGGCGCCGCAGTCCAGCCTTTCTCTGCGCGCATCGCGGCAATTTCCGGTGCGCCCAGCGGCGCACCGTGCACCTGATGGCTGCCCGCTTTGGTTGGTGCGCCAAAGCCGATCACGCTCTTGCAACAGATGAGCGAGGGACGTGGGTCTTGCTTGGCAGACAGAATCGCCCGGTCGATGGCCGCCAGATCGTGGCCATCGACGCTCACGACATGCCAGCCATAGGCGTCAAAGCGCTGCGGCGTGTCGTCGCGAAACCAGCCCTTGACCTCGCCATCGATCGAAATGCCGTTGTCGTCATAAAAGCAGATCAATTTCGACAAGCCCAGCGTTCCAACGAGCGAGGCGACTTCGTGGCTGATGCCTTCCATCAGGCAACCGTCGCCGACAAAGACGTAGGTGTGATGATCGATGATGTCGAAGCCGGGGCGGTTGAAGCGGGCTGCCAGCATCTTTTCAGCGAGCGCCATGCCGGCCGCATTGGCGAAGCCCTGGCCGAGCGGCCCGGTCGTGGTTTCCACGCCCGGCGTGACGTCGACTTCGGGGTGGCCTGGCGTTGTTGAGTCCATCTGGCGAAAGCGCTTGAGTTCGGCGATCGGCAAATCGTAGCCGGTCAAGTGCAAGAGCGCATACAGCAGCATCGAGCCGTGGCCGTTGGAGAGCACGAAGCGGTCGCGGTTGATCCAGTGCGGATCAAGCGGGTTGTGGCGCAGATGGCCGCGCCACAAGGCATCGGCGATCTCGGCCATCCCTAGCGGGGCGCCGGGATGGCCCGATCGGGCTTGTTCGACTGCATCGGCGGCCAGAAAACGCAGCGCATCGGCCGGCGTGTAGCGTGGTGGGTTGTTGCTGGAGTTGGTCTGCATGGCGTTCCTTTCGATGGCGGATGGACAAGATGTCAAAGTGCGCTGGCGCGTTTTTGTCGCTCCATCATCCGCAAGATGAACGGGGTGAAGATCAATTGCATCGCCAGTTCCATCTTTCCGCCTGGCACCACGATGGTGTTGGCGCGCGACATGAACGAGTCTTGCACCATGTTCAGCAGATACGGGAAATCGATGCCTTTCGGATTGGCGAAGCGGATCACGACCATGCTTTCATCGGGCGCCGGGATTTCCCTGGCGATGAAGGGGTTCGACGTATCGACGCAGGGCACGCGCTGGAAATTGACATGGGTCTGCGAAAACTGCGGACAGATGTAATTCACATAGTCGGGCATGCGGCGCAGGATCGTGTCGGTCACCGCTTCGGTCGAGTAGCCGCGCTTGGACTTGTCGCGCCACAGCTTTTGTATCCATTCCAGGTTGATGACCGGCACCACGCCGATCAACAGGTCGGGGTGCTGCGCGATGTCGATCTGGTCGGTCACGACGCCGCCGTGCAAGCCTTCGTAGAACAGCAAGTCGTTGTCGCTGCTGACATCTTCCCACTGCGTGAAGGTGCCTGGTTCCTGCCCATGCGGGGCCGCTTCCTGCAAGTCGTGCAAATACTTGCGGCGCTTGCCGCTGCCGGTCTTCGCATAGTTGGCAAACAGCGCTTCGAGTTCGCAAAACAGGTTGGTGTCGGGGCCAAAGTGGCTGAAATTATTGTCTCCGCCAGCGTCTGCGGCGGCCAGCCTGGTTTTCATTTCCTGGCGGTCATAGCGATGGAAACTGTCGCCCTCGATGATGACGGCGCGCACTTGCTCGCGCCGGAAGATCGCTTCAAACGTGCGCGTGACCGACGTGGTACCGGCGCCGGACGAACCGGTGATGGCGATGATGGGATGGCGTTCGGACATGGTTGTCTCCTTTTTTAGTCGATGTGCAGTCAGGCGACCCGGAACAGGCTGCGCTCGTGAAACAGCGGGTTGGGCAAATCGTCGCTCTCGGGCGCATTGTGGTAACGCTCGATGCGCTCGACTTCGTGGCGTGAGCCAAAGATCAGGCCGATGCGCTGATGCAGCGAATCCGGTTGCACTTCGGTGATCGATTGCCTTCCGGTGCTGGCCTTGCCGCCAGCCTGTTCGATGAGAAAGCCGATTGGATTGGCTTCATACAAGAGCCGCAAGCGGCCTGGCTTGGCGCTATCTTTGCCATCGCGCGGATACATGAAGACGCCGCCGCGCATCAAGATCCGGTGCGCCTCGGCTACCATCGAGGCGATCCAGCGCATGTTGAAATCCTTGCCGCGCACGCCGCTGGCGCCGGCCAGGCATTCATCGACATAGCGCGTGATCGGCGCCTCCCAGAAGCGACTGTTTGACGCGTTGATCGCAAATTCATCGGTATCGGGCGCTATTTGCATCTGCCGATGGGTCAGCATGAATTCGCCCAGCTGCGGGTCCAGCGTGAAGCCGTTGACCCCATTGCCCACCGTGAGCACCAGCATCGTTGACGGGCCATAGATCGCATAGCCGGCCGCCACCTGCGTTGAGCCCGGCTGCAAAAAATCTTTTTCAGTGGCTTGCGCGCCGACACGCTGGCAGCCATCCGGCGCGCGCAGCACCGAAAAGATGCTGCCGACCGAGACATTGACATCGATGTTGGACGAGCCATCGAGCGGGTCGAACACCAGCAGGTATTTCCCTTTCGGAAATTGGCGGGGAATCTGGTATGGCTGCTCCATCTCTTCCGACACCATCCCCGCCAGTTGGCCGCCCCATTCGGTCGTGTGCAGGAACGCGGCATTGCTCAGCACGTCGAGCTTCTTCTGGATCTCGCCCTGGACGTTGATCGAACTGCCGGCGCCCTCGGCGCCGCCGGCATTGCCGAGCATGCCGCCGAGTTCGCCCAATGCGGCGGCGCGCGCGATGCTCTTGCAAGCGAGCGCGACATTGAGGATCAGGCTGTTGAAATCGCCGCCGGCGCTTGGATAGCGGCGCCGCTCCTCGATCAAGAACTGGGTCAGCGTGGTGCGGTATTGGGTCAATGGCATGATGGTCTCCGGTTGGTTTTCTTGTCTGTGCATGTGGATCTCGGTGTGGATTCAGGTGCCGGCCTGCGCGAAGACGCGGCTGGCCAGCAGGTCGGGCGCGGTGATCGTGGTCAGCATGGCATCGGTGATGCCGGTGATGCCGGTGACATCGGTGCCCTCGGTGACATCGGCCGGGGCGGTCATCGGGTCGCTCATCAGGCGCGATGCATGGCGCAACCTGGCCCGGTCCAGGGCATTGCGCACGCTGCGCGCATTGGCAAAGTGCGGCAGCAGCATGCGGCGCTCCAGGTAATCGGTGAAGACGCGCGTTGCTTCATCGTCGAAGCGGTATTGCATCGTTTCCAGCATCAAGTCGGCGATCTGTGCCAGTTCGAGCGCGCCATAATCGGGGAAATCGATGTGGTGCGCGATGCGCGACGACAGACCGGGATTCGATGCGAAGAACGTGTCCATCCGGTCCTTGTAGCCGGCCAGGATGACGACCAGATCATCGCGCTGGTTTTCCATCACTTGCAGCAGGATTTCGATCGCTTCCTGGCCATAGTCGCGCTCGTTTTCGGGCCGATACAGGTAATACGCTTCGTCGATGAACAGCACGCCGCCCATCGCCTTTTTCAGCACGTCGCGCGTCTTGGGCGCCGTGTGGCCGATGTATTGGCCGACCAGATCGTCGCGCGTGACGGCCACCAGATGGCCTTTGCGCAAGTAACCGAGGCGATGCAGGATCTCTGCCATGCGCAGCGCAACGGTGGTCTTGCCGGTACCCGGATTGCCGGAAAAGCACATGTGCAGGCTGGGCGGCGCGCTCGACAAGCCGCGCTCGGCGCGCAGCTTGTCGATCAGCAGCAGCGCGGCGATGTCGCCGATGCGCTGCTTGACCGGCGCCAGGCCGATCAAGTCATCATCGAGTTGTGCCAGCAAGGCTTCGATGCTGGCTCTAGCCTGCGCAAACGGATTGGTCGCTGCAGTGGAAGTTTGCATGATGCACTTTCAGTCTGGTGAAAAG
>CANFGA010000357.1 GCA_947446335.1 Oxalobacteraceae bacterium
CACGGCTTGTTGTACCCCGATGCCTTCATCGATCTGGCTGAAAGTGGCGGACTGGCCTTGCAATTGACGCGCAAGGTGATCGCGATGGCATTGGGCGAATTCGCCGGCGCGGCCGCTGCGCTCGATTTTCACGGCAATTTGTCGCTCAATTTGCCGCCGGTCGCGATGACCGATGTGCGCTTCCCCGAGTCGGTGCTGGAAGCCATTTCCCGCTCGGGTTGCGAGACGGTGAAATTGACGTTTGAAGTGACCGAGACCTCGGTGCCGCCGAATCCGGCCGTGGCGCTCGATATCCTGACCCGACTGGCGCTCAAGGGCTTCACCTTGTCGATCGATGACTTCGGCACCGGCCACTCGTCGCTGGAAAACCTGCAGCAACTGCCGTTTGGCGAGCTCAAGATCGATCTTGTTTTCGTGCGGGTGGCTGAAACCAGCGGGTCGGCGCGCACGATCGTCGAAAATTCGATCGCGCTCGGGCGCCAGCTGGGCCTGGTGGTGTTGGCCGAGGGCGTCGAAAATGCGACGCTCTGGCACTGGCTGCACGATGCCGGTTGCGAGCTGGCCCAGGGTTATTTCATCGCCAAGCCGATGGCGCTGGAAGCGCTGGCCGCATGGCGACACGAATGGGAGCAGCGGCGCCGTGATTTGACGCCTTGACGGCACTGCCAGCTCGGTCATGACGATTGCTGCGCCTTGTCATGCTTTCCAGGCCATGCCTGTGGCACGCTGATGACAGAGCTTGCGTGGCGATGCCGGGACAGGAAAAATGCCCATCGGCTCTGATCCATGGGCATGGCTGCGCTTCAAGCGAGATCGATCCAGCGGTTTTGAGGAAGGAAACCGGTGATGGGTACTGTTTTTTGCAGAAGCAGCATGACAAGTCTTTCCCTGATGCGTCTTTCTTCGATGGCTTCGATGCTGCTGATGGCGGCAAGCATGATCAGTCCTGCCGCATCGGCGCAGCATCGTCCCCATCACGGCGCAAACCAGTGGCATGGTGATATCGGGCGCTTCCATGAGCATGACTGGCAAGTCTGGCGTGGCGGGCACTGGGCCCGTGCGCATCACGATGGACGGTTGGGCTGGTGGTGGGTAGTGGGTCCTGCATGGTATTTCTACACGGTCCCGGTTTACCCTTATCCCAGTCCCTGGGAGCCGGCCGAGATCATCGTTGCGCCGCTGACCGAGATGCCGCCGATGCCGCCGGCGCAGTTCTGGTATTACTGCGATGCCTTTAAAAATTATTATCCTTACATTTCCAACTGTCCCGGCATCTGGAGACCGGTCCCTGCGGCTCCCGGCAGCGGCGGTCCGGCGCCGATGCGGCAGGTGCCATGATGGGCGGCGCTCCCATCTTCAAGACATCGATATTACCGTCGCTGGCCTTGATTTTAATGACGCCGCTTGCCAGCAGTGCATGTATGCCAAGGGCAACGTGGTACGGGGTTATTACGGTCCGATCGCGCCGCCAGCGCCGTACTAGCGCCGCTAGTTGCTAGTGCAAGGCTGGAATGGACCATGAATCGCCCGTTCCAGCGTGAGATCGCGGCAGCAGATCATCTGTCGAAATACATTATCGTTCAAGCAATGCCTCTTCAATCTCGTGCAGCGCCTTCTGCATTTCCATCAAAATGATCTTGTCCGAATAATGTTGATCTATCTCCGGCACATCCCATCCGAAAATCGATCGGTATTTTTCCACCAATGCCCTGACGTCTGAAATAATATCTGGTCGATATTTATCCATTTCGATTTGCTCGATCTTTTCCATGTCATTTCCTTTTGAAAATGTTTGATGGATCGACACGGTGGCGCGGCGCATCTGCGATCAAGCCGTCATCGATCTTCCAACGCCCATGATACAGACTGCGATGCATCCGGTGGTGTTGCGTGACATGGCGATGCGCAGTTTTTGACGATGGCTGCCTGGCTCACGAAATCGATGCCAGCGGCAAATTAAGCAACAGATTTTGCGGCTTGATGCGCAGTATTTCTTGCGCATTCATCGCGCAAGCGAGATACACCGGGCGGCCGGCGACATCAGGGCGCAGCACCGACGGGTCGGAAAATGTCATCTTGAACAGCGACAGGATGCGCAAGTTGCGCTCCTCGCTCAATTGTTTGCCCTGATACAAGTCGTTGAGGATGCTGCTGGCCTGGGCATCGAGGCCGATATGCCATGCCCATTGCTGGTCCTCGATCTTGGGTAGCGCTGCCACCGTCACCTCGACGCTGTAAAAATGGCGCACCCAGCGTTCGATCAGGCGGCAAAAGGCGGCCAATGCCGCGCTGTCATGTTGAAAAGGCAGCACCGTGTCGTGGGCTTCGTCGCGTTGCCAGTAGCGCTCGGCATTATCCTGGCCCAGCACATGCAGGTCGACCCGGCGTGGTTTGGTTTTCGCTTCGACCAGCAAGCGCCCCAGGTCGCCGTAATTGCCGCCGCTGGCATGCAGCTCGACGGTGGCAGCATCGGCCAGCATGATGGCGCCGTCTTCCAGCGCCACTTTCTGTGGCCGGAAGAACAGTTCAGCGCTGCGCACCAGCAGCGCATCTTCGCTGCCATCGAGGATGCCGCGCACGATCATCTGCGCCAGTTGGTCGATGAACAGCGGCGGCACGGTCACGTCGCCGCCGCGAAAGATGGCGATGTAGGCCGCTTCCAGCGTCGGCGTCGACAGCAGGCGATCGCGAAAGGCGCGCATTACGCCATAGCTTTCGCGCGCGTCCGGGTCTTGTAGTGCGGCAATTTCGCTGGAGGTGATCAAGCGCCGCGGCGCCTCGATCAGCGCCGCGTGCAAGGCCAGTTCGGCCGCACACGATTCGGCCACCGGCGCCACTTCGGGGCGCAACCACCAGGCGCGCAGCAGCGCATCGGTCACTTGCAGTTTGCCATCGATGGTGCGTTCGGTCAGGTTGTAGCCGCAGTGGGCCCAGAAATCAGTCATGGTGTGGCTCGCAGCATAGGGGAGCGCAGTATTGCACAGGATGGAAGAAAGGGTGGCCGAGCCGGTTGCAGATCCGATTGCAGGTCGGGTTGCCGCTTCATTTCAGGTGCGCATGTTCGAGTGCGCGCGCGATCGCCAGCGTGTGCGCATCGCCCCAGCGCGGGCCGATCACGGTGACGCCGATCGGCATGCCGGTGCTGCCATCGCCCAGCGGTACATGCACGCAGGGATTGCCGAGCAGGGACCAGATCCGATTGAAGATCGGGTCGCCGGTCTGGTTCAGACCGAGCGGCGCCTCGCCCTCGGTGCTGGGCGCGAGCACGATGTCCAGGGCGTCGACGCCCTCGAACAGCGCATCGAGCGCATGGCGCGCGCTGGCCGCCAGTTGCTGCGCAGCAAAAAAACGCTGGCCATCGATGGCCAGACCCGACGCCAGCAAGGCCTTGAAAGCGCTGCTCATGCCATCTGGACTGGACGACAGTTCCGGTGCAAAGGCGGCGTTCGCTTCGTAAGCCATGATGTCGATCTGGGCCTGGGTCAAGCCGTGCATCGAGCCGGAAGCCGAGTCGGCGGCGCTCAGGTCGCACAGCGTGGCGCCGCGCTGTTCGAGCAGGCGAGCGGCGCGCGCCAGCGCGGCACGCGCATCCGCGCTGGCGCGCTCCCAGTGCGGGGTGTGGCAGATGCCGACCCGGATGCGTCCGCTTGTTGCCTGATCGGGCAAAGGCCAGCGGGCCAGGGCGCCGACGAAGAATGCGGCATCGTCGACGCTGCGCGCCAGCACGCCAGCCGTGTCCAGGCTGGGCGAGAGTATCTTGATGCCGGCCAGCGACAGCGTGCCGTGGGTCGGCTTGTAACCGACGATGCCGCAATAGGCAGCCGGGCGGATGATTGATCCGGCCGTTTGCGTGCCGAACGCCAGCGGCACCATGCCGCAAGCGACGGCCGCCACCGAGCCGCTTGACGAGCCGCCGGGCGTGCGCGGCAGATTGAGCGCGGCGCGCGGATTGATGGTCGGCCCGGGCTGGTAAGTGGCGAATTCGGTGGTCACGGTCTTGCCCATGACGATGGCGCCTGCTGCGCGGCTGGCCGCCACAATGGCCGCGTCGGTCGTCGGTCTGTGGCCGGCGTAGATTTGCGAACCATAAGCAGTTGGCATGTCCGCCGTGTCCATCAAGTCCTTGACGCCGATCGGCACGCCATGCAGCGCGCCTTGAATGGCGAGCGCATCGCGCTGCTTCGCTTGCCGCAGCGCCAGCGCCGGATCGAAGAATTGCCAGGCGTGCACGCGGCCTTCCTGCGCCTCGATGCGCACGATCAATGCGCGCACGATCGCTGTGGCCGTGACATCGCCGTTGGCCA
>CANFGA010000358.1 GCA_947446335.1 Oxalobacteraceae bacterium
GAGCGCAAACGGACGCGCTGCCGCGATGTTGAATTCGGCTTGCGCCAGCCCCCACGGCGTCGTGGCGCTGGCATTGCTCAGGCGCCAGCCATCCGGGTCGCCGTGCAAGGCCAGGCGCAGGTCGCTGATCACGGTCGCTGCCTCGGCGCCGGTGGCGGCGTCGAACAGCGTCAGCTTGCCCAGGCGCACATCGTTGACGGCGAGCTGGAACGGTGGCGCCAGCGTTTGCGGCAGCACGGCTGGCGTAGCCGGGCCGATGCTTTCGATGGTCAAGCTGGCGGCGCGCAAGCGGCTGATCGCGATACCTTGCGAAAAGAACTGCAGCGGCGACCAGCTGATGTCGACATCGACGGCCGTGATGTTGCTGCTGGCGCTGCGGTAACTGACGTTGCCCAGATGCATGGTCCCGTACAGCGAACCGGAGACGTCGCTGACGGCGATCTGGCCGCCGCTGGCGCTGGACACTTTTTGCAGCATGATTTGCAGCGTCGCTTCGCGCCCGAGCAGCCAGAATGCGGCGCCCAGCAGCACGGCGACGCTGAGCACGCCGATCAGGACCCGGCGCGGCCAGCGCCGCGCTCCTGGTGCCGGTGGCGTGGATGGGGAGGGTGGGGTGGTGGTGGACATCAGAACGTGAATCCCAGGGAGAAATGCAAACGGTATTTCTGGACGGCGTGACCGTAGGCGAGGTCGACATTGATCGGCCCGACCGGGCTGTTGTAGCGCGCACCGATGCCGTAGCCGGACTTTGGATGCAAGTCCTGGACCTTGTCGGCGGCATTGCCGGCGTCGTAGAAGGTGGCCGCACCCCAGGTCGGGGTGAGCCAGTATTGCAGCTCGGCGCTGCCGGTGGCCAGGTAGCGCCCGCCGACGATGGCATTGCCAACTTGCACGCCCAGTTCCTGGAAGCCATAGCCGCGCACCGATTGATCGCCGCCGGCGCGAAACAGATAGATCGATGGCACGCCGACTTTTTCTTTCGAGCCGAGCGCACCGGCCTCGCCGCGCACAATCAGCTTGGCATCCTTGCCCAGCGGCTGGTAATAGACGAACTTGGCGTTGGCGCGCACGAACTTTTCATCGGTCAGCAGCGGCAGCAGGGCGCCGCCCAGTTGCGCATGCAGCACATAGCCTTTGTTGGGGAACAGCAGGTTGTCGAGGCGGCGCAGCGTGATGCCGTAGGTCAGTGGCAAACTCTTGCTGTTGCTGGTGGCGTCCAAGCCAGCCACGCTCTTGACTTCATTGACGAATTCAAATGTCAGGCTGCGCTCGATCAGCGTCGAACCCCAGGCGCGCTTGGCTGCCACGGTGCTCACGCTAGTGATCTCGCCGGCGATGTCGTTGTGCTCGAACGAGGCACCTACGCTGTCGTTGTAGCCTTTGGGCGTGACAGGAAAGTAGAAGGTGCCGCGCGCCGTTTGCTTCTTGGTTTCCAGCATCAGCGCGCTCTTGAACTTCAAATCCAGCAGGCTCAGGTTGTCATAGCTGAGCTGGGCCCGGTTGCCGGTGTTCGAGCTGTAACCGAGGCCTGCGCTGACATTTTGCAGCTTGTTTTCAGTCACGCGCACCAGCAACGGCGCCAGCGGTGGCGCTGCCTCGGGGTTGACTGCCGCAGTTGCCGCTGCCGCCGCTTCGGGCCGGGGCGGCAAGTCGGCGCTCACCTCGACGCTTCTGAAATAGGTGCTCTCTTGCAGGCGCGCCTGGTAAGCCTGCAGTTTTGCTTCGCTGTAATAATCCCCCGGCTTGATCTGGTTCAGGTCGGCGACGACTGACGCCGGGTAGCGTTGCAAGCCTTCGATGCGCAGCGCGCCAAAGCGCAGTTCCGGACCGCTGTCGAGCACCACGCGCAGTGCGACGCGCCGGGTTTGCGGATCGACGCTGGCAAGCGATGTGCTCAATTGCGCATGCGCATAGCGCGTTTGCAGTACCTGGCGCAGCAGGTTGCGCTTGGCTGTTTCCCAGTCGGCCTGGCGGAAAATCTGGTCCGGTTTCAAGCTCCAGCTTTCCTTGATCGCCGTCGTATCGAACGGCGCATCGCCAGCGCTGGCCTCGAAGCCTTGCAGCACCAGATCGACGCTGCCCACCTGCACCGGTTCACCCGGCGTCACGCCGATCACGACCACCGGCGCGGCGCTGCTGGCGTCGAGTTCTGCCTTGACCTCGGGCGTGTAAAAGCCCTCGGTCGCCACCAGTTCCTTGATCTGCTCTGGCGCAGCCCTGATCAGGCGCTGCAATTGCCTGCGATCGATCCGTGCATTGCCGCGAAAGCGGATCAAGTCGAGATTTTTTTCCAGCAATTGGGCCAGCGGCGCCGGCGCCTGTATCCTGACGGTATACTGCACAGTGTCGACATCGCTGCCGTCTTCACTGGCGTCTGGGGCGGCAGGCGCCCCGCTGGTGGCACCGGTGCCATCATCGGCGGCCAGCGCCGTACCGCCAGCGAGGGCCAGGATCAAGAACAAGGTCAATAGCGGCGCGCGGCCGGTGGAATCGGGTGATGCAGAAAACATGGTGCTCCATGGCGGTGAGTGCTTGCCGCATGTTACCGGATCACGTCGAAAAATGGCGTGATGACAGCCATCGCACCGCGCCGTGAACCACACATTATCAACAAACTCGACAAACTATTTTTTCGGAAAGATCATCATGCCTGCAAGCGATACCGCACTGGTCCTGTTCAGCGGTGGACAAGATTCCACCACCTGCCTGGCCTGGGCGCTGGAACGTTATTCCAGCGTCGAAACGATCGGTTTCGACTATGGCCAGCGCCATGCGATCGAAATGACGGTACGACCGGGCGTGCTGGACGGGGTCAGATCGACCAAGCCCGAATGGGCGCAGCGCCTGGGACAAGACCACGTCATCGACCTGTCGGTGATCGCTGCCATTTCCGACACCGCGCTGACGCAAGATGTCGAGATCGCGATGCTGGAAAACGGCTTGCCCAATACTTTTGTACCGGGGCGCAACTTGCTGTTCATGACGGTGGCAGCGACCTTGGCTTACCGGCGCGGCTTGACGGTGTTGGTGGGCGGCATGTGCGAGACGGACTTTTCCGGCTATCCGGATTGCCGCGACGATACGATGAAGGCGCTGCAAGTGACGCTGAACCTGGGCATGGCGACGCGGCTGAAGCTCGAGACGCCGTTGATGTGGCTGGACAAGCGTCAGACCTGGGAATTGGCGCAGCAATTGGGCGGAGCGGGGCTGGTCGAATTGATCCGCTCAAGCACCCACACCTGCTATCTGGGCGAGCGCGGCGTGCTGCACGATTGGGGCTATGGCTGCGGCCACTGCCCGGCGTGCGCACTGCGCGCGCGCGGCCACCAGCAATTCATCGCCGGGGAGCAGGGCAGCGTATAAATATGCCGCTTGCATAACAGGATTTGCCGCCTATACTCAAAGACCGTCCTTGCGCAGGGAGTGGCCATGAGTTCATTCGCACCGTCGATGCTGATGTCGTCTTTTTTTGCCGGCCTGATCGCCGGGCCGAAAGGGGCGCCGCCGGCGATTCCTCCCATCATCATCAACCCTGTCATCGATTCCGGGATTCGGCCCTACGGTCGTCACTGGCCGCACCCGGCCATCGATCCGCATGTCACGCCGGCCGGGCCGCCGGTGGCGCCGCCGCCTGCGCCATCGATCTCGCTGCGCTAATTCAAGCAAGTGGCGCCGATACGCTCTATGATGTTGGCCTTTGCATAGCGACGAGCCCAGCACCATGAATACCGTATCCGATGAATTTTCCGAGCCCGACGACGACGTCGACATCCACGAGCCGCGCCTGTGGTCAGGCAATGGCTGGACCGCGCGCGTGATCAAGAATGACGACGACGAAGGCTGGGCGGTCGCGATGATCAAGGATGGCGAACCGGAGCCGGCGCTGGTCGGTCCGTGGACCATGGGGCGCGACAAGAAAAATCCGAAACCGCTCGATTCGACCGCTTTTCGCACTTTGATCAAGACCGCGTCCGAGGTGCTGCGCCGCCACGAGCAGCAATTGCATGCCCAGCTGCACAAGAACCTGTGGGTCACCACGCCGGACGGCTTGCAGGTCAAGGTCACGCTCGACATCGTGCCCGATGAAGACCATCCGTATGCGATGCTGAGCGCCGTCGACGAGGATGGCGAACAACTGGGCCAGGTGCGCACCTCGGCCTCGTTCAAACTCAGCAGCAGCAGCGCGCTGCAATGGATAGAGCGCGATTACAGAAAGCCGTGATGTAAAGCTGCGCTCTGCCTGCAGGCGCTCAGCCTGCCGCTTCTGCGTCGACCCCGTCTTCGACTTTACTCAGA
>CANFGA010000359.1 GCA_947446335.1 Oxalobacteraceae bacterium
ACATCGCCCGGTTCCAGCATGCCCGAAATGGAATTGATTTCATCGACCTGGACCGTGATCGCGCGCCGCCCGGGCTCGACCCGGCTTGAAAACGTGGGCGCTTTTTTCGTTTCCATCATGCCCCACAGGATCATCTCGCCATCCTTGACCGGATAGCCGAGCACTTGGCCATCGAGACGATCGAACTGGTCGGCCGTGGCTGCAGCCGAATGGGCATATTCGGCCGGAATCGGGCGTAGCGCCAGATTTTCGTTCGATAATTTATCGCCCCGGTTCAGGTTGACCTTGGCCACGATCAGGTTCACCATGCGCTGCTTTTTTCCATCCTGGATCGCCTGCATCTGGGTCGCCAGATAGCTGCGCGCCGCCAGCGCCGCCAGCGCCCCGATCAAGAGCGCCACGGCGAGCACGATCCAGGTCTTGCTCAGATTGCGCAAAGACATCAATTTCATCATGCTCCCATCCCTATCAATGTGGCTCAATATGCTTGCCATCAGCCCGGTAACGAGACGGCGTAGCTGAAGTTGGCGTAGGCGCTCTTGAAGGCGTCGATCAATTGCCACAGCACGCTCGTGTCGCTGTTCATGTCCAGGCCCAGCGCGAGCGCAAGTGCGGCGCAGACGATGACGTATTCGGTCGACGATTGACCGCGCTGGGCCGCCCATCGGGTGCAGCGGCCATGGCCGAGGCATCCGGCGGAAATCATCGGGCGGCGACGAGCAAATGAATCTGGTTCATGACGATGGCACTCTGGCCGCTGGCGTCGCGGTAGACGATCGCCACGGCTTCCCGGTTACGGCCTTTGAAAAAAGCGGTTCTGGCACCGGCGGCAGCACCCGAAATGGCGACGCTCTGCAGCGCCAATCCGTCCATGCGCATCATTTCCTTGACGCTTTGCAAGTTGCTTTCTTCATCTTGGGCATTGGTCAGCACGACATAGGTCGACACCTTGCCCATATCGCTGGAAACGATATGGTTCAGCAAGCGCGAACCGGGCGCAAATCCGGACAACAGGCGCGCCGCTGCCACCTCGGTCTCGGCGCGTTGGGAAAAGGCACTGGCCAGCGCGGTAACCGCGATCAGCCCGCGCGTGCCCTGCCCCGCAGGTTCGAGTTGCAGCGTGATGTAATGCGCGCCATCAAAGCGCCCGAGCACGCGCTTGTTACCGATAGTACTTTCCACCAGCGGCTGCCCGAGGCGCTGCCGGAACCAGACCAACAATTGCTCGGGCCCGCTATCGGACAAGAAGCCGCGCAGTTGCATCGGCAAGCCATTCACGCTCGCTTGCGTGACGATCTCGAACGCTCTGGCGTGCGCCGGCAAGGCGATCTGAGGCCACCGGTTTTCAGCCGATTCGGCGGCAACGGGCCAGATGCAAAGGCAGGACAGCAGCAAAATCAGTGCCCTGGACGAGATCGAATGGAAATCAGGAGCGGCCATGATGCTTGCCTTCGGGTGTGTGGGGGGCGATCGCCCTTCGTTAAAGATGAGCTCGCTAACCATTGAATATCAGATGAAAAAAGGCAACTTGACGCCAGATAAGACGATCCGATGTAGCGCACCTCTGATCGATCGATGATTGCGCCAAGCAATGCCAAGCAATGCCAAGCAACTCCAGGCAACCTTGGCTGCGCTTATTTAAGCCGGTCAACAGGCACCGTGTCGCGCCAGAATGCCAGAGCGCCCAGCTTTGGCCCGCGTACCTTGAACAGTTCAAAGGCGCCGATGCCGGGATCGACATAGCGCGCGGTCGGCGCCAGCATGATGCCGGGAAATAGCGCAGGGGCGCTCAAGCGCGATTCGATCCGGGCTGCGTCTTGCGCCGCCCAGGGATCGACCAGCACGCTGGTATGGCGCTTGATCGTCAGGTTGATATGGTCGAACGGCGCATAGTTTTTCAAGTCGGCCGGCAAATTGAGCAAGGCGACATCGACTTGCGCCGTGTAAATGCCAGGCGCTTGCAAACCCAGCAGCTGCGCAGTGAGGGCCAGATTGAACGGCAAGGCGTCGGCGCCAGCTTCGATCCCATCGGCATGGGCGAGACCTGCGCCGGGGCCGAAATGCAGCGTCACGTCGCGCCCGATATCCTCGATCAGCGCTTGCTGGCCAGGACTGCGCCAGAACGGGTTCTGATCTGATGAAAAATTGCCGGCGCTATCGTTGGTCTTGATCGCTGCCTCGCTGTTGCCAAAGAAACGGCGTCGCGCTTCTTGCGCCAGTTGCGCCTCCGGCTTCCAGCTGCTCGCGCCACCGTTGCGCGTCATCGCCTCGAACGCGACATAGCGGCTCGCCATTTGCGTGGCATGCGCCAGATCCTGGTATTTGGCGATCATCGGCATCAAGAGAAACAACGGCAGCAATGCCAGCGCCAGCACCAGGAATTCGACCAGCGCCTGGCCGCGCCCGCTGCCAACGCGGCGCTTCATCTGCGCACGCCGGTCTCGCGTATCTGGTAGCCACCCGCCAGATACGGCGCAAATATCGCGCCATCGACATCGGCATCGAGCAAGGCTTCCACCGCATCGAGCTTCGTTGCAACCTGCGTGGTCATTTCCAGCATCATCCCGGATTGATCGGACATGTGGGCCAACTGCGAACCAGCAAAGGAACCTCCCAGCGAAAGGCAGATGGTTCCGCCCGGATCGAGCAGATTGTTCCACACAACGCACTGCAAGCCGAGGATGGTCTTGATCATGTCGGTGCGGGCCGTTTTCAGCTTGCGATAACGGGCGGCGAGCTCGACGCTGGAACGCTGCGCCAGTTGCTCTAAAACAGCATTCGATTGCGCTGCAGTGTTTCTATTGCGCCGCAGCGGTACCTTGGCGTCGGCATGCGCGCGCGCATCGCATGCGCCAGAGGCCGTTTTCTCGATCAAATCGATGTCGCACTGGCCAATGGCCGATAGCAGCAACGCCGTCGATATAACATGTTCATAGAGGCCACAATCGCGCGGATCGATGCGATAGAGTACCGACTTGTAATAAGTGATCGAGCGGTTGGCTGAAAAATAGGCATCGGTGCGGTGGCTGTGCATGAAATCGGGCCACACGCTGGTCACCCGCAGTGGCAGTGCGCCGCGGTTGTCGGCACATTTGCGGATCGATGCTTTCAGTTGCAGCAACTGGTCGGCATTATCGTGCACACCGAACAAGTAACCTTGCAGGCGTGCCAGATGGACCTTGGCGCCATGACCACCCAGCAAGCGATGCGGCATCGGCGCCTTGAACATCGTTTCTTCGGCCTCGGTCGCCGCCAGCGTCGGCATGCAGGTGATCAGGGTCAACCATAAAACCGCAGTGCGGCAAGCAGGGATATGCATGTAAGCCTTGGTCGTGGTTCAGTGCAGCATGGCGGCGGCGACATCTTGCGCCGAGGTGGAAATCAAATGCACTTGCCAATACGGATTGAACAGGCTGGCCAGTTCGGTCTTGCCATCGGCGCGCGCTTGCGGGCGCTGAAAAAATACTTCCGAGGTGGCGACCGCGCTCAAGCGATCCGATGCCAGCTGGTTCTGGTAGATGGCGAGGCGCCCGCCAGGGCGTATCGTTGATGCACCGTCCGAGCTGCGGATCTCGGCCTTGGCGCGGGTGAGAATGACGGCGAACTTCAGGCGCGGATCGGCAGCGGCCAGCGCCGGCGCGGACAAATCGGCGTAGCCAGGCAAGCCGCTGTAATGCCAGACGCGATCGGCTGCGTTGGCCTCGGCGTCGGCCAGGCTGAGCGCAACCGGATTGTCGCGCGCGGCGACCAGGCTGGGATCAGCCTGATCGTGCGCGCCATCGCCGGCAAACTGGGCGCCGTAGCCCAGCGCCAGCTCGGGGTTGTCATTGCACTTCAGTCCCAAGAAACCCCGACCACGCTGCCAGGAATGCAAGGACGCGGTATCGACCGCGTGCCATTGATCCAGGCCGACCATCGCGGTGGCGCCGCGCCGCTTGAACTCGGCCCCGGGCAGCAGCAAACAAGCCACATCCGGCTGCGATCGGTCGCTCCAGTTGCGCCGCTCGACGAAACCATCCTTGTAGGCAGCGCTCACGGCCACGTTCTTGAAGCGTTCGCGCTGCTCGCCATCGTACGACTTCACGAAAGGCTGACCTTCGAACAGCAGATAGCCATCGGTCAATGGCAGCGGATCGACGCGGACTGCGCCATCGCCAGCGTAATTGGCATCGGCTACCTGCTGCATCAACAGCGTGCGCGCCGGGATGAAGGCCGCCGCCATCGATTGCTGCGCGCCTTGCAAGAGCGCCTTCGCCGCTTCCGAGGCAGCGACGACCTGTTGCGCG
>CANFGA010000360.1 GCA_947446335.1 Oxalobacteraceae bacterium
AAAACGGTCGTGATCCACGGCGCTCAAGCCGGCGCCTTGATCGTGTCGGCGCGCAGCAGCGGCGACCAGGCCAGCAGTGACGGCATTTCGCTGTTCGTGGTGCCCAGCGATGCACCCGGTGTCGTGCTGCGCGATAGCCGTACCATCGACGGCCAGCGTGCCGCTACCATCACTTTTTGCAAGGTAGTATTGCCGGCGACGGCCTTGCTGGGATGCTACAACGACGGCGGCGCAGTGCTGGACGCCGCGCTCGACCATGGCGTGGGCTTGCTGTGCTTCGAAGCGATCGGCGCGCTCGATGCGATCTTCGCCGCCACGCTCGATTACCTGAAGGTGCGTTGCCAGTTCGGCGCGCCGATCGGCAAATCGCAGGTATTGCAGCACCGGATGGCCGACATGTTCATCCACCTGGAACAGGCGCGTTCGATGGCCTTGCTGGCTGCTGCCAGGCTGGACTCGGATGATGTGGGTGAGCGGCGCCGCACCGTGTCGGCGGCCAAGGTGCGCATCGGCCAGGCATTGACCTTTGTCGGCCAGCAAGCGGTGCAATTGCATGGCGGCATGGGCGTGACCGATGAATTGCCTGTTTCGCACTATTTCAAGCGCCTGACAATGATCAACCAGACCCTGGGCGACGTCGATCATCATCTGCAGCGCTTCATGGCCCAGCCCTGCACTTGACGCCAATTCGGTGCCCCATGGCGCGCATGGCAGGCTTGAAAAATCTTTCCTCTCGATAAAAAAATTGCGCAAAATACGCGGTTTCTATCATAAAATGACCGCGTATTTCTGATGCAAATGAAGAGGTTGGTATGGGAAGACCAGAAAAAGTCCGCCTGGGGGAGATCCTGGTTCAGCAAAAGTTGCTTTCAGAGGAGCAACTGACGCTGGCGTTAACCGAGCAGCGGCGCAGCGGGCGCAAGCTGGGGCGGGTATTTGTCGAAAACGGCTATGCCAGCGAAGATCAGATCTCCGGCGCGCTGGCCAAGCAGCTCAATATTGCCTACCTGAATCTTAAATTTTATAATGTCAAGCCCGATATCGTGCGCATGCTGCCCGAAACCCAGGCCCGGCGTTTTCGCGCTCTGGTGCTGGAAGACCAGGGCAGTGCGCTGCTGGTCGGGATGGCCGATCCGACCGATCTGTTTGCTTATGACGAGATCGCGCGCATGCTCAAGCGCCAGATCGACCTGGCAGTAGTCAATGAAACCGATGTGCTGGAAGTGGTCGACCGGGTCTATCGCAGCAGTGCCGAGATCACCGGCCTGGCGCGCGAACTGGAAGATGACCTGGGCGACAACAGCATCGACTTTGGCGTGCTGGTGGCCAATCCTGCGCTGGAAGAGGCGCCCATCGTCAAGCTGCTGCAATCGGTGTTCGACGACGCGACCCGGGTGCATGCGTCCGACATCCATATCGAACCGCAGGAAAACCGTTTGCAGATCCGCTTCCGGATCGATGGCGTGCTGCATCTGCAGACCGAGGCCGACAGCAAGATCGCCGCTTCGCTGGCGCTGCGCCTGAAATTGATGGCCGATTTGAACATTTCTGAAAAACGCTTGCCGCAAGATGGCCGCTTCGCCGTCAAAGTCAGGCAGCAGCGCATCGATGTGCGCATTTCGACGATGCCGACCCAGTACGGCGAATCGGTCGTGATGCGGCTGCTGAACCAGGGCGGCACGCCATTGCGGCTCGATGCGATCGGCATGCCAATCGAGATGGTCGAGCGTTTTCGGTCCATCATCGCGCGCCCGAACGGCTTGGTGCTGGTGACCGGACCGACTGGCAGCGGCAAGACCACGACGCTGTATTGCGCGCTGGCCGAACTCAATTCGATGGAAAAGAAATTGATCACGGTCGAGGATCCGATCGAATACCGGTTGGCTGGCATCAACCAGGTGCAGGTCAACGACAAGATCGATCTGACGTTCGCCAAGGTGCTGCGTTCGGCGCTGCGGCAAGATCCGGACATCGTGCTGGTGGGCGAAATGCGCGATCAGGAAACGGCGCAAATCGGTTTGCGCGCGGCGATGACCGGTCATCTGGTGCTCTCGACCTTGCACACCAATGACGCCGTCAGCACGCCGCTGCGCCTGATCGACATGGGCGTGCCGCGCTACATGGTCGGCAGTTCGCTGCAGGCGGTGCTGGCGCAGCGCCTGGTGCGCGTGATTTGCGAAAGCTGCGCCAGTCCTTATGCGTTGCTGCCGACAGAACGCGCATGGTTGCGCCTGGAATTGGGTGATAATGTTGATGGACATCATTATTTTCATGGCAAGGGTTGCTCGCGCTGCAATAGCATGGGTTACCGCGGCCGTACCGGTGTCTATGAAATGCTGGAAATGACGGCGGCCGTGGTCGATGCCGCCAACCATCAGGATCAGAACCAATTCATGAAGGTCGCGCTGGCCGAGATGGCTGGCAATACCCTCAGACGGCATGCGGTGGCGCTGGTCGTGGCCGGGCGTACCTCGGTGGCCGAAGCGATGCGCATCAGTAACCATTCAGAGGAATAACATGGCATTTTTTGCTTACAAGGCGCGCGATGGTGCCGGCCAGATGCGCAGCGGTGTGCTGGAAGGTGTCGACAATGGCGCGATCGCCGACTTGCTGTTCGCGCGCGGCATGACGCCCATTAACATTGCGGTGACCGGAAAGACCAGCGATACTTCCGGTGCCGACCTTGGCAGCAGGCTGCGCAAATTCTTCGCGCCCAAGGTCACGTCGATGGATGTGCAATTGTTTTCGCGCCAGTTGTATACCTTGCTCAAATCCGGCGTGCCGATCATGCGCGGCCTGGCCGGTTTGCAGCAATCGGCGATCAATCCGTCGTTTGCGCTGGTGCTACAAGACTTGCGCGATTCGCTCGATGGCGGGCGCGAATTGTCGGCCGCGATGCGGCGCCATCCCGATGTCTTCAGTGCCTACTACCTGTCGATGGTATCGGTGGGGCAAATGACGGGGCGCCTCGAGGAAGTCTTCTTGCGCCTGTTCGACCACCTTGAATTCGACCGCGAGATGCGCTCGCGCGTGAAGAGCGCGCTGCGCTATCCGATTTTTGTCGTGATCGCAATGGCGGGGGCGATGACCGTCATCAACATGTTCGTGATTCCGCAGTTTGAAAAGGTGTTTGCCAGCTTCAATGCCGAATTGCCATTGATGACCAGAATCTTGCTGGGTTTTTCTTCGTTTACGGTCAATTACTGGCCGATGCTGCTGGGCTTGATCGCCGCCGCCGTGGTCGGCGCCAAGATGTATGTCGCTCAACCTCTAGGTCGCATGCAGTGGGATCGTTACAAGATGAAGATCCCGATCGCCGGCAGCATCTTGCAAAAAGGCACGCTGGCACGCTTTGCGCGCAGCTTTGCGCTGTCGATGAAGAGCGGCGTGCCGATCGTGCCGGCGCTCAACGTCGTCGCGCAGACGGTCGACAACGCCTATCTGTGCGCCAAGATCGATACCATGCGCGAGAGCATCGAGCGCGGCGATACCATTTCCCGCACCGCGACCGCGAGCGGCGTGTTCACCCCGATCGTGCTGCAAATGATTTCGGTCGGCGAAGAGACCGGTGCGCTCGATGAATTGATGGAAGAAGTGGCGCAAATGTACGAGCGCGAGGTCGACTATGAGCTGAAGACGCTGTCGGCCCAGATCGAACCGATATTGATCACGTTTCTGGGCGTGATGGTGCTGATATTGGCGCTGGGCGTGTTCTTGCCGATCTGGGATCTGGGCAAGACAGCATTGCATAAATGATATTTCTTTTGGGATTCGGAAGTTGGGCTAAGGCAATGATTTGATGGTGTTTTTAGGGTAAATTAACATGATTAAACAACAATGATCATTGGGTGTGGAATAGTGCGCGAAATGAATTGAGTTTCATCAAATTAATTGTTAGTATGCAAAAATTGATTCAAACAGAATTGCGCTTGATCATGACAATCAAATTGATTTTATGATTGCCGCATTGAACTTTTACCTGATTTCATCGTCTCATTGCCGCTGAAAAGTCGGCAATCCTGGTTGGCTTGTTTTATATAATTGAAAGAAAAGCATGAAAATGCATCAAATGAAAGGCTTGAAGCAACGCGCTCAAGCCGGTTTTACCCTGATCGAACTGGTGGTCGTGATCGTGATCCTGGGCATCCTGGCCGCGACCGCGCTGCCGCGTTTCTTCGATCTGACGACTGATGCGCGCAAGGCGGTTGTGAATGGGGTTATCGGTTCGTTTACCACAGGTGTTTCCATGTCGCATGCGAAATGGCTGGTTGATGGTTCTGT
>CANFGA010000361.1 GCA_947446335.1 Oxalobacteraceae bacterium
GCGGCTTTTCACGACCAGGTCGCCCCAGATCTTGCGCGCTTCCCAGTAGCGGTCGTAGGCGGCATTGTTGCGAAAGCCGAGAAAGATCGCCAGCGGCAAGCCGATCATGCTGAACGGGATTGTCGTCAGCGTGATCTTCAGCTTGAACAGGTCGCCGTGAGTGAGCGTGACGATGGTGGCGACCAGCGTATTCAACAAGAGTGTGGGCAGGATGCGCGGCAAGATCGAACCGCGCAACATCAGGAACAGCATTATCCCGGAAGGACGATCCCGAACGATCATGGTGCAGCACTCATTGTCGATTAACCTGGCAAATTATTGATGTGGCAAGGATTAAATCACTAATATGTTAGTGAGTCAAGCTGTATAATTTTGCCTTCGATCACCGCTCTGGATTCCTCGATGGGAGATGGCAATGACTGAGCCAGTATTGGCAGACGACGTGAAGCACCTGATCACTTATCCCAACTTGCCGCAGCGCCTGCTGAAGGCGCGCGATGAGTTGATGGCGCATTTCCGTCCCATCCTGAACCATTTTGGCGTGACGGAGCAGCAGTGGCGGATCTTGCGCGCGCTCGACCAGCAAGGGCAACTCGAGCCACGCGAGATCGGCGACCTGTGCCAGATATCGAGCCCGAGCATGGCGGGTGTGTTGGCGCGCATGGAGCAAGCCGGACTGGTCGAGCGCAAGCGGATGGAAACCGACCAGCGCCGCGTCAGCGTGACACTGTCGCCACAAAGCCGCGCACTGCTGGGACAGATGGGGCCGTTGATCGATCTGCAATATCAGTACATCGAACAAGCCTGCGGCACGCAAATTTTCATCGATCTGCTGGCGGTGCTGGAAGGGTTCATCGAATGCAAGAAGTTGCCGGTCAAGCCAGTCGATCTGCCCTCGGCTACGCCTTAGTCGCGGTACGGATTGTCAGGGCGCCGGTCGTTGCGGTTGCGCGTGCCGTCGCCATCGCGGTCACGGTCGGCCCGGTTCGGCACGCCGTCGCGATCCCGGTCGCCGCGCGAGCGACCGTCATCGCCACGGTAAACTGGCCCATGGCCTGGTCCATTATCGTAGGGCAGATAGCCGACGCAGCCGGACAGGCCGACAGTGGCGGCCAGCGCAATGACAAGCTTTTTCATGATATTTCCTCAGTGGTTGATACTCTCTTCATGACGCATCGCAGCGGCGCTGTCGGTACGCTGGCGCACACAAACGCCGCCCCAGTGTCGATTCCAGCCGATACGCTGAGCGCCATCAAACGATGATCGATCACCGCATCGGCGGTCATCAAGGCGTCATCAACGAGTGCTATCTTGTGGCCATCCAATCTGGTCTTGAACGAGATGGATTTGTCCCAAGAGACTCTACCGAAGCTGGCGGTCGGGAAATATTCCAGCACCAACTCCTTGGGATCGGCCAGCGCTGCCGGTCCTGCCGCTCTTGCAGCATTTACCTGCCGCGCATCACTCGCTCCACGTCCTGGCGCAACACGGCCAGATCGTTGTTCAACTGGCGCCGCTCTTGCTGGGTCACCACGCCGTCAGCCTTGAAGCGCGCTTCATTGCGTGCAATGTTGCGCTCCCGGTTGTCGAAGCGACGTGCCTGGCCCTGGCTGATGCGTCCCGAGCGCGCGCCTTGCGCAATCATGTCGCGAATGTCGGCCTGGCTGTTGTTGATCGCCGGCGTGCGGTCCGATCCTCGCGCGACGTTGCGGTTCGACATCTTGCGCTCGACTTCGGCGTTCAAGGCGTCGAGGTCTTGGCGCAGCAATTGGCGTTCGCGCGGCGTGGCGCTGCCGTCGGCCTTGATGCGGCTTTCGCGGCTTTGAATTTCACGCTGGCGCCGAACCAGATCCTGTGCCTCCGATGGCGTGATCGAACCGGAGCGCAAGCCTTGTTGTATCCGTGCGCCTATGTCTTGCTGGGCGCGATCGATGGCAGGCGTTTGCGTGCCTTGTGCCATCGCCGGCGCGATGGCAATGCCTGCAAACAGGGCCGAGACCAGTAAAGATACTGTGATGGATGTCGTTTTCATGTCGATTCCTTTTCATTCAATGGCGCAGAGTGTCAATCGGAGGATCAATCGCGGTAGGGATTGTTGGGACGGCGGTCGTAACGGTTTGGTACACCGTCGCCATCGCGGTCGCGCCGATGCGACATGTGACCGCGACCGTGGTGCGGACCGCGGTCATCGCGCCATTCGCGCCGATACTCGCGCTCCCTGTAATAGCGCGGCTGCTCGTAGATCGGACCCGACCGGACATACACCGGCGGCTCTTGCACATAGACCGGGCCCGGCGCCACGTACAAGCCGGGGATCCCGATATTGAGCGACACATCGGCACGTGCCATGGCGGGAGCGGCGGCGAAAAACAGCACGGCGCCCGACAATAGTCCTGCAATAACAGCTGATCGATTTTTCATGGTGATCTCCTTGAACAATGTCTGCATTAACAATGCTTGCATTACATAACAAAGCGTCATTTCAAACAATCGAGGAGCGGTAACCGAAGTAAGCAAATGTATCTGCAGCATGATGCAAAAATTCTTGCCTGGGCAGCGGCTGTTAATTTGTCCTTAATTTCCTCTGCGTAAATTTCCCTCCATCGAGCCGGCGCGCAATCGCAGCCTCGATCCGTATCGATATGAAAAACCAGGGGAATCACATGCAACAAAAGAACACGCAACTGAATAAAATAAAATTCAAGCAAGCAAACCTGGCCTGGGGCACTCTGGCGATGGCGATGGCATTGGCGGCCTGCGGCGGTGGCAGCAGCGACAATGCCAGCACGAACAGCAATCCAGGCAGCAGCAATCCAGCCACCCCGGGCACGACATCGACCACGGCCAGCGCGCTGTATGCGGGACCGATCTCCGGCTTTGGCTCGGTCATCGTGAATGGCATGCGCTTTTCGTCGGTAGGCGCTGAACTGGTCGACGATGATGCCAATGTCATGAACCTCGACCAGTTGAAGCTGGGCATGACAATGCGCGTGACCGGTCAGACCGACGACAGCACCTTGCAAGGCACGGCCAGCAAGCTTGAGCTGGTGCATGGCAACCGTGGCCTGGTGACAGCGCTCGACGTCAATGCCGGCACTTTGACCTTGCTCGGCCAGAACGTGGTGACCAACAGCGCCACGGCTTACCAGGGTGTGAACGGCTTGGCGGCCTTGGCGGTGGGTCAGGCGGTTGAAGTGTATGGCGCGCTGCAAGCCGACGGCAGCTTGCTGGCGACGCTGATCGAACGCAAGAGCGCCCTCGCCTCGATCAACCTGAAGGGCCGCATGCAAGGCATCACCGCCACCACGTTCCAGGTCGGCGCCCTGACGGTCAACTACAGCGCGGCAACCGTCGCCGGCATCCTCGGCGAAGGCAAGCAAGTCAAGATCAAGGCCGCCAGCGGCCCGGTCAACAATGTGCTGAGCGCCAGTTCGGTGCAAGTGTTCGATGCCGGCTCGGTCTATGGCGCCGCCGGTACCCGATTGAAAGTGAAGGGTGTGGCCGACGCAGCGCCGGTCAATGGCTTGCTCAATGTATCTGGCACGCCGGTCAATGTGACCCAGGCGCTCATCAAGGGCGGGGCCGCGATCACGGCTGGCCAGTTCATTGAAGTGAAGGGCAACTGGGATGGCAGCGTGCTGCAGGCCAGCGAGGTCGAGATGGAAAACTACCGTGCAAGCCAGATCGGTGGCCGCAACGAATTGTATGGCAGCGTCACCAGCATCGAGGCAAACATCGCCGTGGTCAATGGCGTCACGGTGGACTTGAGCGGCGCCCTCTTTTCCCATGGCAGCATCGGGCAAATCGCGGTCGGCAGCTATGTTGAAATCAAGGGCAATCTGACAGGCAGCACGCTGCAAGCGACCAAGGTCGAGCTCAAGACCGGCAGCGCAGCGACCGGCGCAAGCTACGAGCAATATGGCCAGGTGACGCACTTCGTCTCGCTGGCCAGCTTCCAGTTGGGCGCCTTGCCGGTCGACGCATCGCAAGCCCGCTTTGAACACGGCAACGCGCTGGCCAATGGCAGCTATGTCGAAATCAAGGGCGCCTTGAACAGCAGCGGCGTGTTCGTGGCAACCAAGGTCGAGATCAAGAGCAGTTCGCGCGACTGATCCGGGCGTCGATCTGCGCCAGCGCCGGCATGACAGCGCTGGCGCGCTACCACTAATTACCGCCTTTTGGTTACAACTGCTTACTGGAGATACAGCTTTGCGTCTGGTTGCATGACATGTCGTGCGTTACCATCCATGTAAACAAACGCAATAACA
>CANFGA010000362.1 GCA_947446335.1 Oxalobacteraceae bacterium
GTGACCTGGATGGATGGCGGCGTGCAATACGTGGCCGTGGTCTCCGGCTGGGGCGGCGCAGTACCGCTGTGGGGCGGCGAGATCGCCTCGAAAGTGAGCTATCTGGAGCAGGGCGGTTCGGTCTGGGTATTCAAGCTGGCACCGAAGTAATGATGTGATGCCTGGCGCATGCGCGCCAGGCATGCAACAGCAGCCTCCCCTTGCCGGCGATGCCGGCTTTTTTGCGCCTTGATTCGGTTGATTCCGCTCAAAATCTTGCGATATGGCATTCATTGCTGACGTACAATTATCGTCTGCCGTTTTTGTCCAGTCGAAATCGATGTCCATCTTGCTCCCAGCGCCAGCAGTGCGCCATACACAGGCCCCATCCGATGCCGTCAGGCAGGCATTGCGCATGCGCCGGCTTTACATGGCGCTGGCAACGTCGTCTCTGGTGATCGGCCTGATGTTTGCCAGTCATCTGGCCGGCGACTTGCCCACAGCCGGATTGATCCAAAGCGTGGCCATGGTGTTGCTCACTGGCGTCGTTTTTTACATCGTGTTCCGCTCAAGGCTCAACTTGAGTTGCCGCGACCCGAATCTGGCCATCGAGCAAATGGCAGCCTCCATCGCCGTGATCCTGTACGCGATGTATGTGGTCAACGCCGGGCGCTCGGTATTCGTGATCGTGCTGCTGATGATTTTCCTGTTCGGCGTGTTGCAACTGACGATACGCTCGCTGCTGGCGTGTGCGGCCTGCATCTTGCTGGGCTACGGCACCGTGATCGCTTCATTGTGGCACTGGCGCCCGGAAGCGCTCGACATGGGCCACGAGTTGCTGCAATGGTGCGCTCTGGCGATCACGCTGCCATGGTTCGCGGTGATGGGCGGTTTCATCAGCGCATTGCGTCAAAGTTCGCACAAGAGAAACGAAGAGTTGCACAGTTTGTTGCAACGGGTGCAGGCGAGCGAAGCCGGCCTGGCCCAGGCCCAGCGCATCGCCGGCCTGGGTGACTGGACCTTCGATCCGGTGCAGCGCAGCGCAACCTTTTCTCTGGAAACTTGTCGCCTGTTCGGGCTCGATCCGTCTCGCCCCGCGCCATTCGGCGAGGAAATTCTGGACCTGCTGCATCCGCAGGATCGCCAGCGCTATCTCGACATGGTGCGCCCGGCCCTGTATGAAGGCCACGCTTTCGATGGCGAATTTCGCATCGTCTGGCCCGATGGCGAGGTGCGCTGGATGCACACGATGGGCGAGCCGGTCGTCGACGAGCACGGGTACACGACGCTGTTGCGCGGCACCATCAGGGATATCACGCAACAGCACCAGCAACAGGAAAAGCTGGCGTTGGCGGCCGAGCAAGCGGCCAGCGCGCAAGCGAATTTGATCGATGCGATAGACAGCCTCAACGATGCCTTTGGCCTGTTCGACGCCGACGACCGGCTCGTCATGTGCAACCGCCAATATCTGCGCTATTTTACCGATTTCGACGAGGTCGAGAGCATCGCCGGCATGCGCTTCGAGGACTTGGTGCGCTTGTCGCTGATGAAAGGGGAAGTGATCGAGCCGGCATTTCGCGGCGATGTCGAGGGCTGGATCAGCGAGCGCATCCGGCGCCATCGCAACCCATTGGGCGAGCCGCATGAGTTGCAGCTGAGCCATGGGCGCTGGCTCAAGATCAGCGAGCAGCGCACCCGCAGCGGTGGTATCGTCGGCGTGCGCCGGGATGTCACCATTCAAAAGCAGATCAAGCAGCGCCAGGCGATGGAGTATTCGGTGACCGCGCTGCTGGCCGGCGCGCAAACGCTGGGCGATGCTGTACCAAAGATCATCGAGACCATTTGCACGGCGCTGGGCGCCGATGGCGGCGCTTTCTGGCGCTGCGACAAGCAAGATCAGATGCTGCGCTGCCATGCATCGTGGAGCAGCGCAGCGCCCGCGGTGATGCAGTTCCTGGAGTGGAGCCGCCAGCAATGTTTTGCGCAAGATTCCGATGGATTGGTGGGCCGGGTCTGGCGCCGCGGCGAGCCGGTCTGGATCGCCAACATTGCGCTCGAACCGGGCATCCTGCACACCGACATCGGAGTGAAATTGGGTCTGTGCGGCGCGTTCGCATTTCCTGTCGGCGTAGGCTCGGCTTTGCATGGCGTGATCGAATTTTACTTGCCCGATGCCTGTCCGCACGATCCTGCTTTGCTGGCACTGACGCGGGCCATCGGCTCGCAGATCGGCCAATTCATTGCGCGCAAGGGGGCTGAAGAGGAAATCCGGCAGCTCGCCTTCTATGATTCATTGACGAGTTTGCCAAACCGGCGCTTGCTGAGCGACCGGTTGCAGCAAGCGCTCGCAGCCAGCGCGCGCAGTCAACGCCACGGCGCCTTGCTGTTCATCGATCTCGATAACTTCAAGACCATCAACGATACGCTCGGGCATGGCAAGGGCGACTTGCTGTTGCAGCAAGTGGCTGCGCGCCTGACGGCTTGTGTGCGCCTGGTCGACACCGTCGGCCGGCAGGGTGGCGACGAGTTCGTGGTGATGCTGGTGGACTTGAATGAAACGGCGCCGGAAGCGGCGCTGCAGGCGCAAGCGATCGGCGAAAAGATTCGCGCCGCCTTGAACCAGCCCTACGACCTGGCCGGCCATGCGCTGTGCAGCAGCGCCAGCATGGGCGTCACCCTGTTCGATGGCCGATCGGCATCGAGCGCGGACTTGTGGATCCAGGCGGACCTGGCGATGTACCAGGCCAAGGCGGTCGGGCGTAATGCGCTGTGCTTCTTTGAAACCTGATGTTTTTTTGCATCAGAGCATCAGGTGCCAGGCTCGATCGCCCCGGATTGAACCTGCCACCTTCTACCAATTTAAGGATGCAGCTTGCGATAAATCGTGTTGCGCGAGACGCCGAGTGCGCGCGCGGTGGCTGAAACGTTGCCGCCGTGGCTTTCCAGCGATTTGTGGATGACCGACAATTCGACATCTTCGAGCGTGGCCCCCGACGCCAGCGCCGTGATGGCACTGCCTTGGCCGGTGCTGGCCGCGCCGGTGGCAGCGTGGGCCTGGCCATCAGAGCCGGCCGGCACGGCGATATCTTCCAGGAAATCATCGGGCAGGTGCTCGATCCTGATTTCATGGTCGTCGCCCGCCATCACGATCGCGGTGCGCAGCAGATTGGTCAACTGCCGGAAATTGCCGGGCCAGGTGTGTTGCCGGAACAGTTGCCTGATGTCGGGTGCGATCGTGTAGCGCACGCCGTTGCCCTCGGCCGCCAGCAATTTGTCGATGACGACGTCCAGATCGCTGCGCTCGCGCAGTGGCGGCAAACGCACCACCAGGCCGTTCAAACGGTAATACAAGTCATCGCGGAACAGATTCTTGGCGATCATGTCGCGCAAGTTGCGGTTGGTGGCGCAGGTCAGCGCGACATTGACCGGGATCGATTTGCTGCTGCCCAGCGGCGTCACCATCCGTTCTTGCAGCACGCGCAACAGGCGCGCCTGCAAGTTCAGCGGCATGTCGCCGATTTCATCGAGGAACAGCGAGCCGCCGTTTGCTTGCAAGATCTTGCCGATGCTGCCTTTCTTGCGCGCGCCGGTGAAGGCGCCTTCTTCATAGCCGAACAATTCCGATTCGATCAGGGTTTCCGGGATCGAGGCGCAATTGACGGCGACGAACGGGCCATCCTTGCGCGGCGAGTCATTGTGGATCGCCTGTGCCAGCAATTCCTTGCCGGTACCGGTCTCGCCGGTGACCAGTATCGAAATGTCGCGCCCGCTCACTTTTCTCAGCTTGTCGATCAGCGTCGCGACCTGAACATCGCCGGTGTTCAGGTAACGCAGGCTGGACAGGCGCATCTTTTGTCCCTCGGCCGGCGATCCCGGCGCCGCGGCAGCGTGCAAATCCGATGGCAACCTGGTCTGCGCTGTTGGCTGCGCAGCAGGCTGCACCGGATCGCTGCGCTCGATGCCGCCCAACGCATGCTGGAAATGGTTGCTGCTCGGGCGCAGATCGGTGCAGCGCGCATAAACCCGCACGCCGCTGTGCAGGCACAGGTTCAACAGGCCCGGTGCTGCCGTGCGGTAATGATCGAGCAGCGCCGAGATCGGCAAGCCGAACAGCGAGCTGAAAGTGTGCGCCTGCAGCGCCGTCATCGACAAGCCGAGCTGGAACAAGCCGCTGCTGCTGGCCGACAGGAAGCGCCCGCCCGGCGTGAAACAGGCGATGCCTTCCATCAGCGTGCCCAGGAATTCGGGCCGGCTGTGAAAACTCAGCTTGACCGAGTCCTGGAA
>CANFGA010000363.1 GCA_947446335.1 Oxalobacteraceae bacterium
CTGGCGTAGCGCACCGCATCGCGCGCCTGCTGCAACACCTGGTCGGGCAGCATGCGCAGCTTGATTTCCATGTGCAGCGGCGAGGTCGCGATGAAGGTGTGGATGCGCTTGCGCTCGGCCGGCGCCAGCGCCTCGGCGGCGCGCGCGATGTCGCGCTCGTTGGCGCGCGAGAGCGAACAGATCGTCGATTCACGCACCACCTGGGCGATCGCCTTGATCGATTCGAAGTCGCCGTTCGAGGCGGCGGCAAAGCCGGCCTCGATCACATCGACCTTCATCTTTTCCAATTGCTTGGCGATGCGAATTTTTTCATCCCGGGTCATCGAGGCGCCGGGCGATTGCTCGCCATCGCGCAGCGTGGTGTCAAAAATGATGAGTCGGTTCGATGGGTGATTCATGGATGCTCCTTGCTATGGGATGACTGTCGGGTCTATGCGTATCAAGACAATGAATATCGAAACAATGAATGCGGAGCGCTCAGTGCCGCTCACCTTGGTCGGGCGCAGCGCTGCCGCTTTTCACGATGACTGCCGGTCGGCCCCTGGCCATGCGCCAGAAATACACTGCATAACCGGACAAGCCGTAGGCGACGAAGATCGGAAACAGCACTTTCGGCGGATCAATCGACAGCAGCGCGATCCCCAGCGCGAACAGGAAAACCGCGAGGAAAGGCACCGATTTGCGCAAATTGACATCCTTGAAACTGTAGAACGGCACGTTGCTGACCATCGACAAGCCAGCCACCAGCACGATCGCCCACGAGACCCAGGGCAAGCGCCCGCCCGGCACCTGCAGATCATCCATCAACAGGATCAAGCCAGCCACGATCGCCGCTGCAGCCGGGCTGGGCAAGCCCTGGAAAAAGCGCTTGTCGACGACTTCGATATTGGTGTTGAAGCGGGCCAGGCGCAGCGCAGCCCCGGCGCAATAGACGAAAGCGGCCAGCCAGCCCAACTTGCCCAGGCCGCGCAGCGACCATTCGTAGATCACCAGCGCCGGCGCCGCGCCGAACGAGACCATGTCGGACAGGCTGTCGTACTGGGCTCCAAATTCGCTCTGGGTATTGGTCAGGCGCGCAATGCGCCCATCCAGGCCGTCGAGTATCATCGCGATGAAGATGGCCCAAGCGGCATTTTCAAATTTCTGGTTCATCGCCATGACGATCGCGTAAAACCCGCAAAACAGCGCCGCTGTCGTGAATGCATTGGGCAACAGATAGATGCCGCGCCGGCGCAATGATTTCTTGCCACCGGCATCGCCAGGCGACTGACGCGCAAACTTGCTGAAACGCGATGGGGTCGACGCCGGCGCTGCGCCAGTCTTGGGTCTGCGACGGGGAAAGTTTGCCATATGCTTCCATTTCAATTTACTGCAATCTGGTCACGGATGGACCGTTTTGGTCCATGCATCGTCCCAGCAGGCGCTGTGCGCCCTTGTACATGCCTCATTATAAAGGACAGCCCACGAACGATGCCATGCCATGCCGGCGCTGCCCCTAGCGGAACTTGACTGTGCCTACCAGACGCATCTGCAATGTGGTCTCGCCCGGCTCGAAACTGGGCTCTTCAACCTGGGCCGATTCGGCCTTCATCATCGCGCCGCGCATCATTGGCGCTGCCGCCATGCCATCTTGCTGGGCATAGGCGCCAGAACCTTCGAAGTCGACCGTATCGAGCACCGCGTCGGTGACGCTGCGCCCCATCGCGCGCGCGATCGAACTCATGCGCTCGTTGAGGTTCTGATAAGTGGCGGCGATGCGTTCATCATCGAGCTTTTTGCTGGTGGCCGGCGACAAGCCGAACTGCAAGCTATTCAAGGTCAGCAAGCTCTGTGCGCTGGCGACCGTTTTTGGCAACGCAGCCAGATTGGTCGTGGTCAATTGCAAATACTGGCCGACACGCCAGGCCGTTGCCACGCGCACCTTGGGCGCGCTGCCATCGGCGCGCTGCTCAGGATAGACCGGATAGGTGTAATAGCCCTGGGTCTTGAGCAGCGCCTGCGGATCTGCTTGTCTCACGAGCGCCGTGCCCTGCTTCATCTTTTGATTCACGCGCGAGGCGGCCGCTTGCTTGTCCTTGTCTTGCTCTTCGATCGCGAACGTGGCCACGACCTGGTCGTTGACATGCGTGACTTCGCCATAAGCGGGCACGATGACGACGGAGCCGGAGGTCGGCATGGAAGCAATTTGGGCTTGCGCCTGGGCAGTAACGGAAACCGAGGCCATTGAGGCCAGGAAGATGGTGGTAGCTAAGTTCATGCGAAGTCTCCTGTTGAAAAAGAAATGGGGCAAGCTTGCCCCATTTCAGTCGAGCAGCCAGGGGTGCTGGCGCTCGCTTCAACTCTAACCCAAATCGCGGGCGATTCGGGCTGAACTTGTTTGTTTCTGTAACTGCGTGCTTAGTTCTTCGATTGATCGACCAGCTTGTTCTTGGCGATCCAAGGCATCATCGCGCGCAGCTTGCTGCCCACTTCTTCGATCTGGTGCTCGGAAGTGAGGCGACGACGGGAAATCAGGGTCGGTGCGCCGGCCTTGTTTTCCAGGATGAAGCTCTTCGCGTATTCGCCGGTCTGAATGTCCTTGAGGCACTGGCGCATCGCGTTTTTCGTGTCTTCGGTGACGATTTTCGGGCCAGTGACGTATTCGCCGTATTCGGCGTTGTTCGAGATCGAGTAGTTCATGTTGGCGATGCCGCCTTCATAGATCAGGTCGACGATCAGTTTCAATTCGTGCAGGCATTCGAAGTACGCCATTTCCGGAGCGTAACCGCCTTCAACCAGGGTTTCGAAACCAGCCTTGATCAGTTCGACCGCACCGCCGCACAAGACAGCTTGCTCGCCGAACAAGTCGGTTTCGGTTTCTTCGCGGAAGTTGGTTTCGATGATGCCGGCACGGCCGCCACCGTTGGCCATCGCATACGACAAGGCGATGTCGCGCGCAGCGCCGGATTTGTCCTGATAGACAGCGATCAGGTGTGGCACACCGCCGCCTTGAGCGTAGGTACCGCGCACGGTATGGCCTGGCGCTTTTGGCGCGATCATGATGACGTCGAGGTCGGCGCGTGGCACGACTTGGCCATAATGCACGTTGAAGCCGTGTGCAAACGCCAGCACGGCGCCTTGCTTGGCGTACGGTGCGACGTTTTCATTGTAGACTTGAGCGATATTTTCATCAGGCAACAAGATCATGATGACGTCGGCGGCCTTCACCGCGTCGTTCACTTCCGCCACTTTCAAGCCAGCGTTCTTGGCCTTGTTCCACGATGCGCCATCCTTGCGCAGGCCGACAGTGATGTCGATGCCGGAATCATTGAGGTTTTGCGCGTGGGCATGGCCTTGCGAACCGTAGCCGATGATGGCCACTTTCTTGCCAGCGATGAGGGACAGGTCGCAATCTTTATCGTAAAAAACGTTCATGATGATCCTAATATTTTGTATGGGTGCTGGTCTGTGTTGCTTGTCTATATTGCCGGTGTTGCATGGTGCGTGTTCGCTTGCGGCTTACACTTTCAAGATGCGTTCGCCGCGTCCGATGCCTGAACCGCCGGTGCGCACGGTTTCCAGGATCGAACTGCGATCGATCGAATCGATGAACGCGTCGAGCTTGACCTGATTGCCGGTCAATTCGATCGTATACGTTTTTTCGGTGACATCGATGATGCGGCCGCGGAAGATATCGGCAGTGCGCTTCATCTCTTCGCGCTCCTTGCCCACCGCCCGCACCTTGATCAGCATCAGTTCGCGCTCGATGTGCGCGCCCTCGGTCAGATCGACTACCTTGACAACTTCGATCAGGCGGTTCAGGTGCTTCGTGATTTGCTCGATGACATCGTCGGAGCCGTTGGTGACGATCGTCATCCGCGACAGCGTGGCGTCTTCGGTCGGCGCCACGGTCAGCGTTTCGATGTTGTAGCCGCGGGCTGAAAACAGCCCGACGACGCGCGACAAGGCACCCGCTTCATTTTCCAGCAGGACGGAAATGATGTGTCTCATAAGTCCTCCGAACCGAGCAGCATTTCAGACAGACCCTTGCCAGCCTTGACCATCGGCCAGACGTTTTCCGACTGGTCGGTGATGAAGTTCATGAATACCAGCCTGTCTTTCATTGCAAACGCCTCTTTCAGGGCACCGTCGACATCGCCCGGTTTTTCGATCTTCATGCCGACATGGCCATACGCTTCAGCCAGTTTTTCGAAATTCGGCAGCGAATCCATGTAGGACTCCGAATAGCGTCCGCCGTAGTC
>CANFGA010000364.1 GCA_947446335.1 Oxalobacteraceae bacterium
GCCAGCGCATACACCAGCGGCCCGGTACCGAGATTGAACTCGGGAATCACGACGACATGCAAATTGCTGCTTTCGTTGGCGATGTCGGCAGTGCCATCCATCAATACAGTTGCGGCCACACCGTGCATTTTCAAGTTATCCGTTTTCAGCAAGCCATTGGTGATCTGTGCATTGGCCGTGATGCCATCGAACGCCAACCCCTCGGAAAACACGTCGCGAAAATCGAGCTTGAGCAAGCGCGGCAACGCCTGCAGGCTCAGCACGCCCAGCAATTTGGCCGCACCCGGATCTTGCTTGAGGAATTGTCCGGACTCGACATCGAGATTCAAGCGCCCTGACAGGGTGGGAATGTCCAGCGCATATGGCAAGCCATTCCAGGCGATCTCGCCGCCGAGCTTGCCCTTGCCGCGGCGCACGGTATCGACGAAACCGAAACGGTCCAGCAATTTGCCCGCATCGAGGATGTCGAGCGCAAAAGTCAGGCTGGTCGTGTTTTTCCCATCCTTGCGCACCCATTTGCCGCTGCCCGTCAAGCTGCCGTCGGGGTTCGCCAGCGCCAGCTTGCTGATGCGCCACTCGCGCCCGGTGCTCGCCAGCACGTTATTGGCTTGCAAATCGAGGCGCCCCAGTTCCTTGTCGAACAAGGCAAAGCGTTCGGCGACGATGTCCAGCGCCGGTATCGTCTGCGCATTGTTCTTGCCCTCGAGTAAATTCTGCACGTCCTGCGCCGCCGATTCGGGAATGATCAACGACGACAGCCGGGCTCTGACCTTGCCCATCCCGGAGCCATTGGTCGCTTCGTCCCAGCTGACATGGCCGGCGGCCTGGTTCGATGAAACGTTCGCTTGCCAGCCGCCGTTTTGATGGGAAGCGCCCAGCACCACGTTTTGCAGCTTGCGCTCGCCCACGATCAACTCGTCGGCGCGTCCGGCGATGACATCGGGCACCACATACTGGCCGATGTCAGGGCCGTCGCCAGGTGTGCTGGCGACAGCGCCCTTGGCCGGACCGGCGATCGCGCTACCCACGCCGATCCAGGCATCGACACTGAGCGACTTCATGTTGACGTTGATCATCATGCCGGCGTCCGGTTGCGGCGCCGGCAGGTTCACGCCGATGCCGCCGCTGGCCACTTTCCAGGGCACCTTGCCCTGCTTTTCACGCTGATAGCGCGCCGCGATCGACGTCCCCAGCGCGATGTTGATCTCGTCGCGCATCAAGCCGCTGGCGTCGGCCCGGCCGCTGCTGAGCACGAACTTGAGCGGCATGCTGTCAAGCGCAGCCTTCCTTGCGGGAGCCGGAAAATCCAGGCCCAGGCCGGCCAGATTCGAATCGATCGCCACCTGCACCCGCCCGTCGGCGGCGGTGACTTGGCCGCTGTAGCGCGCGCTACCGTTGAAATGGCTGGCCAGGCGCTGCATCAGCGGCGTCGGATAGGTCTTGCGCAAGCCGTCGGCCGAGACCGAACCAGCGAGCTTGATCTGGATCGAATTGTCAGCCAGGCTACCGCCCGAAATCGTCATCGGTCCGCCCAGGAAATTGCCGCCGACCCGGTTCAGATTGACGCCTTTTTCATTGAATTCGATCTTGCCGGCAGCGGCAGTCAACGGCGGCAAGTCGGTAAACAGCACGACGTCATTGTTTTGCAACTGGAGCGAGCCCTGCACTTTTGACTCCAGCAGATGCGACAGCGGCAAATGCAGCTTCAACGTCAGTTTGGCATTGCCGCTGGCTGCCGCCGTATCGGTGAAGTTGTCTATCCATCCCAGCACCGGGCTGGCGCTGACGTAGTTCAGATGCTGCTGCAGCGGGCCGCTGGCCTCGCCATCGATGTCGAGCAACGAATCCTTGGTCGTCAGATCGGCAATCACGGCCTTCACATTGCGCAGCGCCACGCCGCCGGTGCGCGCGGTTTCGCCGTGAATTTCCATCCGCGCGCGCTCGAACAGGAAGCTGCCCTTGATGTTTTCCGCCTGCGGCCATAGCGGCGCCTTGCCGTCTTTGGCCAGTTCTCCCGGCGCGTAATTGAGCTTGCCATTGACGATGCGACCGGCCACCCGGAATTCACCCTGGCTTTTCTCTCCCGGGCTGCGGCTCTTGAATGGGAAGTGCGCCAGATCGCCGCGCAAGCGCAGGCTGACGCTGCGCGCATAGCCGTCTTCGAGCGCGCCACTGAGCCAATGGTGCAAGTCAGGCGGGGTCTGCAAAGGCAGGTAGCGCTTGATGGTCTTCACGTCGAAGTCGTCGAGCGTGCCGGAAAAATCGGAAAAGCCAGGTCCAGCGTCCGAGCCCGACGCCAGCAAGTGGCTGCCCGACAAGGTGCCGCTCAAGCCTTGCTGCAAGAAATGCATCTTGTCGACTTGCACGCGCAAGCGCTGGTCGGACGCCTTGCCCTCGAACGACCAGCGCGCCTGCAAGTCGAGCTGCTCGAACGGCAGCGCCGGCTCGGCAAAATAGGCGGGCATCTGCAACACCAGATCGCGCGCAGCGAGATTCAAAACACCGCCGCGCTCGCTGGCATCGATGGAGCCGGTCAGATTGTCGAAGCCCGGCAGCGCCGGCCAGGCCGCTTGCGCCGGCATATCGGCGGTTTTCGCCAGCGCCGGGCGGGCCGCCTGCGGCTGCAAGCTCAAGCCGGCAACCTGGCCCTTGATGCGGTACGATGCAAGTTCAGGGAACGTGCCTTGCCACTGGGCTGAAAAATCCTGCACCTGTCCGCGCGGCGCGAACGCGTCCAGTTCTTCACGCTGGCTTGCAGTCAAGGGAAAGCGTGCGGCCAGCTGCGCCAGCGTGTGCAAATCGAGCGCCTTGGCCTTGACCTCGGTGCGCGCAGGCCGGTTGGCGCTGGCGGGCACATGCTGCTGCGACAGCGAGGTCGGCGGCAAGATCAGGCCGTCGCGCGTTTCCAGAGAAAAATTATCCAGGCTCACTGCATGACCGTGCGCGCCAAAGGTCGGTTTGCCATCGGCCACACCAGGCACGAACCTTTCGCTGGCCGTCACGCGCCCACTGGCGCGCAGCAGATCCAACAGCGGCAAATCCGGGGACTGTCCCATGCGTAGCGCCAGATTGTCCAGCGCAACATCGGCCGTGAAACCGGCCAGACGAGCATGGTCCAGGCTGAGCCAGGCGCGCACCGAACCGTGGCCTTGCTCAAGCGCAAAGGGATAAGCGACATGGGACTTCCAGGCTGCCAGATCGGCATCCTTGACATCGATATACAGCTCGCCCTTCCACAGCGCGACATTCGATATCTTCGGCGTGAAGGCCGGGTGAACGAAGTTGGCCCGCACATCGAGCGGTGCTCCAAGCAGCGCCGGCGGGGTCGCCTGCAGCGCAAAGCGGTGGCGCCGCCACTTGTTGCGCAGCACCAGGTTGACATTATCGAGCGCCAGCGCTGCGGCGCCTTGCAACTGATCGTTCCAGACGATGCGTCCCTGGCGAATCACGATCTCGCGCTGCGACAAGATCCAGTCGCCGCCCCCTTTTGCTTCGGCTTGCGGGTCGATCACGATGCCGGCAACCATGATCTTGCCATCGGCGCCACGCCGCACATCGAGATCGGGGCGGATGATTTCGAGCGATTCGAGTCGCAGCTGGCCGGTCACCAGCGTCAACCACGACAGCCTGGCCGAGACGCTGGGCAAGCTCAGTAGTTGGCGTCCTTGCGGATCGCGCACCATGACGTCACCGAGAAACAGATTCGGATGCAGCCCGCTCCACGAGGCATAGATGCGCGCGATCGAGACTTGATTGCCGCTCAGCTTGCTGGCGGCTTGCTCGATGTCGCTCTTGTAGAAGTCGATGTTGGGCAAGATCGCGTAGCGCAAGAACAGCACCAGCAGCGCAAACGAGAAATACGCCAGCAAGAATAGCTTGATGGCAAAACCCAGCACATGATGCGTGGCCAGGTTCGCGATCCGGTAGGCGGCACGCATCCTGCGCCAGCGCGCGACCAGAGGAATATGCGCTGCAGCGGGATCATCTGACGGTTTTTGCAACAGTGCGCTAATAAATCGGACCCGGCGTAAAATGCGTGGTTAAGGAATCAAGAAACAGCTTCTTGGTGACTGGTTTAGCTGGACCATGCACCGCATTTCAGCGCGGCGTTCGTCTTGAAGCGCTGCTGATGATGCTGAGGCAATCGGTGCTATCGGGCGTGCGGCCCAATTCTACCGCATACCGCCAGTAACGAACGGCCCGCAGCACCGGCAACATGGCGTTAAAATATGGCGTTAAAA
>CANFGA010000365.1 GCA_947446335.1 Oxalobacteraceae bacterium
GCGCTGACAACGATGGTCTTCGAAACCGCCTTCAACAATTCGACCAATGCGTTGACCGAAAACATGTTGCCCAGCCCCTTGATCGGATTGAGCTTCATCAAATTGGGGGTGAAGGCTTTGGCGCTGAATAGCCAGCCGCCCACCAGCACAGGTGAAGCGAGCGCAACGAGCATGACGACACCAGCGAGCGGCAGACAAGCGAGCAGCACCGAGCCGACATCGAGGGCGATGCGCCCGATCAGCACATCCGAATTGAAAATTTCGTCGCGCCCGAGCGCCAGGCCCGACACCATGGTCGCCATCAGGCGCCGCGCCACGCCTTCGCCGGCCAGCCACAGGCAAACACCCGCAGCCATCAATACCGTGAAAGTTGCCACTTCGCGCGAGCGCGGCACGTCACCCTCTTCGCGCGCTTGCTCGATGCGCTTGGCTGACGCCGGTTCCGTCTTTTCGGCGTCGCTATCTTCTGCCATCATCCACTCCTGTCATTGCTTCGCCTTTGTAGGCCCAACTCGGCCCAACTCGGCCCAACTCGGCTCGATCAGGCGCGGCAACGCGAAATCAGGCACCCTCGATTATTGGCCGAAGGGGTACGCTGCGATCGACGGAACAGGCGCACAAAGCGCCTTCATTTCGGATTTTTTGGAAGAAAATTCCGGCTGGGTGCCGGATCGGGCTTCAGGCTGGCGCGAGCAATGCCAATTGCGCCGGATCCAGATAACACCATTCGCCTTCGGCCAGACCCAGTGCTTCCAGGCTCAAGGTACCGATCGCACTGCGATGCAAGGCGCGGCAATGGTTGTCGGCCGCTGCCAGCATCCGCTTGACCTGATGGTATTTGCCCTGTTCCAGGACGATTTCAAGCAGATGTTCGCCCAGCTGGGCGCAGGTGAGCGCAGCCAACGGCGCCGGTTCGTCGTGCAACTGCACGCCGGCCAGCAGCAAGGCGATCAATTCAGGTGTCACCGGGTCTTGCGTCGTGGCCTGATAAATCTTCGGAATATGGCGCTTCGGTGACGATTGGGCGTGGATGAACGGGCCATCGTCGGACATCAGCAGCATGCCGGTCGTGTCGTGATCGAGCCGGCCCACGGGTTGCACGTCGCGCCACGTGAATTGCTCTGGCAACAAGGTCAGCACGCCAGGGTGATGGCTAGGTTTGCGCGAGCACTCGACGTTGGCTGGCTTGTGCAGCGCGATGTAGACGTGTTCGCGATAGACCCATTCTTCATCGAAGACTTGCAGCACCAGGCCATCGGTGTCGATGCTCGCACGATAATCGGTGACAACGTCAGCGCCGATGCGCACTTCGCCATCGTCCACCAGTGAACGGCAATACTTGCGCGTACCAAAACCTTGCGTTTGGAGGATGCGATCCAGGGATAATTTGCTCATGGCGAGACTGTAACAGAAGCCGCCGCTGCCATGCTAGCCCAGGCGGCCCCGATCGACGGGAGAATGCCAGCGTAGCGGCGTCCCGCTTCGGTACCGCGTCGCGCGGCCACAATTTATCAGGGTAAATTGCATGTTGAGGTAGTTATTTTGATCTAGATCAAAATTCCAGATATTCAAATTACTATACTGAAACCTCGTTAGGAATCGGCCTAACGCGGTAAGAATAATTTCTCATCGCGTTAGGATTTCAGCAGCATTCAGGAGACACCATGAAACGCACAACAAGAATCGCTTTCACAAAACAACTCCCGGATGCACATCTGCAACTGGCACGCGAAAAATCGGCGCTGCTGATCGCCGACATGGCCGTGGCACGCTGGACCAGCGGCGACAGCCACGACCAGTTGCAATTGGCACAAGCCTTGCGCCCATCGAAACTATCGCAATGGCACGAAACGGTGCAATTGAACTTCAGTGCCTGGCTCGCTGCCGGCGGCTTCGCCGCGTCCGAACTGGCATCGCAATCCGATACGGTGCCGCAATCGGGATCACAGGCGCTTGAAGCAGCACAAGACAGCGCCGCGCATCTGGCGCTGTTCAGCAACTGCCATTGAAAAGCCCGGCATCTTCATTGCCAGCGCCAGGCACGACTGCCTGACTGGCCTTGCCGTGAAAAAATCAGGGACTGCAAATGGCAACGGCGACCGAAGTCGCCGTTGCCTGACCCCAACAGGGGTTAATACGAGGAATGTAAATTCTCTCTGTGCCACATCAAGGATGTAGTAAGTAGTGCTGATTAACAGGCATCGAGCTGACTAAAAGATAAACGATTTATATCGGTCTCCTTGAGATGAACTACAACTCTAATATACGCCTCTTGAAAGAATTTACAAGCTGAATTATCCGGCTTTTTATTTTTCAAAGGAAACTAATGCTGCCGCACGCTGCCCGGACTGCAAACCACAGACCCGGGCAGGCAACATCGCTATTGCAGAGCGGGCCGACTGCCCTGGAACACCGATTTCATCGCACCGGAGCCCATGGCGGCGCCAAATTTCTTCAGCACGCGTTCAGGCAAGCCTTCATGCTGGGTGTAATCGACGATGTCTTCAGCCTTGACGATGTCGCGCGCCACGCTGTCGACGCTGCCAAAACCGTCGGCTAACCCCATCTCGACCGCCTTGGCGCCGCTCCAGAACAAGCCGGAGAAAGTTTCCGGCGTTTCCTTCAGGCGCGCGCCGCGCCCGGTGCGTACCACCTTGATGAATTGCTGGTGAATTTCATCGAGCATCGTCTGGGCATGCGCCTTGTGTTTTTCGGACAAGGGGCTGAACGGATCCATGAAGCCCTTGTTCTCGCCCGCGGTCAGCAAGCGGCGTTCGACGCCGGCTTTTTGCATGATGTCGGTAAAACCGAAACCATCCATCAGCACGCCGATCGAGCCGACAATGCTGGCCTTGTTGACGAAAATCTTGTCGGCGGCAGCGGCGATGTAATAGCCGCCCGAAGCGCACATTTCATCGACCACCACATATAGCGGCTTGGCTGGATAACCCTTGCGCAAGCGCAAAATTTCATCGACGATCATCCCGGCTTGCACCGGACTGCCGCCCGGACTGTTGATGTGCAGCACGATCGCGACCGAACCGACATCCGAAAATGCCTTGTTCAATTCCGGGATCACGATTGCGGCCGAACCGCTGCCCTCGGATTCGATCGTGCCATCGATTTCAATGAGCGCGGTGTGGCGCCCGAGCGCTTCAGTGTCGGCGGTGAAGGTGAAATCGGAATAAGCCCATAGTGCAAACAGCACGGTCAACAGGATCAGCAACTTGAAAAAAATGCCCCAGCGCCTATGCGCGCGCTGCTCCTTGAGCGTGGCAAACACCAGCTTTTCCAGCACTTCGCGCTCCCAGTTGGCATTGCCGACCGGCGCAACTGGCGTATGGTTATTCGGATCGTTGTTCATCTTGTTGCATCTCTGCGCGTCTCGCGCCTTTGGTTAATTTTGCTGCTGTGCCGTCAGACCGACTTGACGTGCTCATCGGGCTGCCAAAACAATTGCCCATCTTGCTCCCGGACTGCGATCGGGCGCAAGCGACCTCCCTTGCACGGACCACCGGCGCACAAGCCACTGCTCGGCTCATAGACGGCGCCATGCGTCGCGCACATCAGGTACAAGCCGCTGGACTCGAAAAATTCGCCTTCGGCCCAATCGAGTTCGATCGGCACGTGGGCGCAGCGGTTCAGATAGCCGTACGCCTGTCCCTGATAACGCACGACAAAACCGGTGCCGGGGGCGCCGCCGGCGATCACAGGAAAGCGCAGCCCCTTGCCACCTTCTTGTAGCAGAGCGGACGCGCCGATCAGGATACCCACGGTGCCAGGTTCAATGCCCATCAGGCGTTTTCATTGAGCCAATGATGCAGCTCGGTCACCGTGGCAGCCGAGTACAGCGGCGCGCAGGCATCAAGTTGCTCGATCGGATGGGCGCCATACTGCACCGCGACGCCAGCGGCGCCGGCGTTATTTGCCATCAGCAAGTCGTGGCTGGTGTCGCCGATCATCACGGTGCGCTTCATGTCTTGCCCCAGTTCGCGCGTCAATTCCTGCAACATCGCAGGATGCGGCTTGGAGAAAGTTTCATCGGCGCAGCGCGTGGCATCGAACAGCGACAGCAACTTGACGGCATTGAGCGCCCGATTCAGCCCAACGCGACTCTTGCCGGTGGCAACCGCCAGAAAATAAGCTTGCTGCGACAAGTCTTGCAACATCTCGCGCACGCCGTTGAACAGGATCAACTCGTGATCCTTGGCCAGGTAATGATAGCGATAGCGTTCGA
>CANFGA010000366.1 GCA_947446335.1 Oxalobacteraceae bacterium
GTGATCGAGCGCTGGCTGGCATCGACATTGAAAAAAGCCACTCTGCCGGAAAATTCGGTGTTGTAGGCATTTTTGGCAAACAGCGCACCGCTGACCGGATCGACTTCGGTGACGATATGCATGCCGGACTTGGAGCGCATGTCGCCCAGTACCCATTCGACATAGCCGGTGGCCGACAGGCGGCGCGCTACGCCAGATTCATTGTGTACCGTCAGCACCGAATATTTGATCGCCGCGTCCTGCGCCACATAAATCAACAGTTCGGAAGCGATCCCCAGTTCGCAGTGCTCGAACACGCTGTAGCCGAAGCCGTGGCGCGCAACATAGTCGCCGCTGCCGCGCGCCGGCAACGCGGTCGGCGACCAGAACTGGCCGCTGTGCTCGTCGCGCAGATAGAAAGCTTCACCGCTGCTGTCCGAGATCGGATCGTTGTGCCATGGCGTGAGGCGAAATTCGTGCGCATTTTCGCTCCAAGTGTAGGCTTGTCCGCTCTCGGAAATCACGCTGCCGAACTGCAGCTGATTGGCCAGCACGTTCGACCAGGGCGCCGGCGTGCGCCGCGCCGCGCTGGTCGTGATCACGTATTCCGATCCATCCGGCGTGAAGCCGCCCAATCCGTTTTCCAGCACCAGCTGCCGGCGCGGCGCGGTGCGTCCCGGTGCAGCAGCGATCGACACATGATGCAAGTCGGGCAGCAGTGCCGGCATCCGTGGCAACACCGCGTCGGTCCACTTGACTTGCTCGGCCAGCGTGCCGCGGCTGTCGGAGATGATCGCGCGCGCCACCGATTGCAGCAAGATCCGGTCTTCATTGGCGATCTGATCGGCCAGCCGCACGAAGATGCCGCCCGGCCGGTCGATCGCTTGGGCATCGGCACCGGACGCGATCAGCCCCATGATTTGCTCGTGCAGCAACTGGCGATAGCCCGACAAGTCTTCGTACCAGATCACCAGATCGACCGCCAGTCCCTTGAGCCGCCAATAGGCATGCGCTTGCACCATCTGGCGCGCCAGTTCGATGTTGACCGGATCGCGAATTTGCAACAGCACGATCGGCAAGTCGCCCGAAATGGCGTAAGCCCACAGCCCGGACTGGCCGCGCGAGTTCTTGATCAGGATCGCAGCCTCGGCGCGCAGCGCTGCATGCGGATAGATGATGGTGTTGGCCAGGCGACCATAGAGCTGGGCATCGGTTTCGCTGGCATTGAGCTGGCGCAGCACCACCTGGCTGTGGCTCCAGGCCAGTTCCAGCACTCGCTCGGCCAGATGGCGGTCCTGGTATTTGTCGATCAGGTGCAACGCCAGCTTGCGCGTATCGGCCATGCCGGTGACGATATCGACGATGGCGACCTGATTCGGTTCGAGCGTGATGCAATAGCGGATCGCGACCACCGGATCGAGCACCGCCCCTTCGTGGCCGGCCAGCGCAGACATCTGTTCCAGCGCATGCGGGGCTTGCGTGGTATTGCCGCGGCCGATGAATTGGGCTCGATCGGTTTCGAACGACACGGCATCGGCGACGCCATCGTGCAGCACCATCAGGTGCAGCATCCAGGGTGGATGCTCGCCCTCCGAGCGCGGACGGCGGGTGCACAGGATCGCATTTTCAGAGCGCAGGATTTCGGTTTGCACGAACAGTTTGCCGAACGCCGGATGCGCGGCATCGGCCGCCGCTGGCGCCATCACCACTTCGGCGAAGCTGGTCAATTCGATGCGGCGACGACGCTGCGATCCGTTGGTGATGCGGGTGCGCCGTAGTTCGATGTCGTCTTCCGGCGAGACCACGATTTCGGTGTGCAGATCGATCTCGGCATCGCTGCGGCGGAACTCGGCGCGCCCTTCCGAAAAAATCACTTCATATTTGCGCGACAGCACCAGCGTCGGTTGATGGGTCGTGGACCAGACGCTGGCATCGTCGAGGTCGCGCACATAGCAGAAATTGCCCCAATTGTCGCGCGTGCCATCGGCGCGCCAGCGCGTCACGTCCAGATCTTTCCAGCGGCTGTAGCTGCCGCCGGCATTGGTCACCATCACGTGATAACGCCCGTTCGAGAGCAGCTGTGTTTCGGGTGTCGGGCTGTCAGCGAGCTTGAGGATGCGCATCGGCATGGCCGTTTGCGGCGCGCCTGTGCGCAGCGCCGCGCTCGCGCTGGTATCAAGGTGAAAAGCACCGGCTGCCGGCACGCGCTCCTGCAACACCAGCAGCGTCGATTGCAGCACCGGATCGCAGGCGAAGCGGCGCTGCATCGGCTGCTGGTTCAGCAGATAATTCAAGGCCAGCAAGCCCATCCCCTGATGGTGCGCCATGAAAGAGCGGATCAGCACGCGCGACTGACCGCGCGGCAACCGCGCGGGGGTGTAATCGATCGCTTCATAGAAACCGTATTGACCCATGAAGCCGGCCGCCTGCATCCGCTGCAGATTGTCGCAGGCAGCGCCAGGGCGCACCATCAGCGCCAGCATGCTGGCATACGGCGCCACTACCAGATCGTCCGCCAAGCCACGCTTCAAACCCAGGCCGGGTACGCCAAAGCCGCGGTATTGATAATTGAGATTGGCATCGACCGTGTTGTAACCCGATTCGGAAATCCCCCACGGCACGTTGCGCCGCTTGCCATAGGCGATCTGGGCATCGACCGCTGCGCCGCAAGTCTGGTCGAGCAAGGTGTTCGGGTAATTCGGCATCACCAGCAGCGGCATCAGGTATTCGAACAGAGAACCGCTCCAGGATAGCAAGGCTGGCTGGCCATCGACGAAGCACAACTGACGGCCCAGCGCAAACCAGTGTTCCTGTGGCAACTGGCCCTGCGCGATCGCGATGAAACTGCACAGCCGCGCTTCCGACGCCAGCAAGTCATAACAGGATGCATCGAGGCGGTGCTCGCTCAAGTTGTAGCCGATCGACAGCAACTTGGTGGTTCGATTGTATAAAAAATCATACGTCATTTGCGTGTATCCATGCGCCAGGGCGACCAGATGCGCAATCTCGGCGATCTGCTCGCGCGCAGCCTGGCGGCCCTGCGCCACCAGCGCCGCCAGCGCTTGCTGGCGCGCTCGCTCGGCCGGCGCCAGATCCGATGCCAGGCTGGCCGGCACGGCAGCCAAATCGGCCAATTCGCGCAGCGTCGGGATGCGCATCAAGCAAGCGTCCAGCAAGGCGCCTGGCGGCTGCGCGGCCCACGGCGCGAGCGTGATCAATTGCACCAGCGCAGCGCCAGATTGCCTGGCCAGCGCAGCAGCCCACATCTGCAAGGGTGCGCAATCGGATGGCACCAGAGCGCCGCAGACGGCGTTGGCTGCAGCATCGATGCGGGTCAAAATGGCGTACAACTGCGGCAAATCGGTAGCGAGAGGCGCGGATGCGCAAACGCCTTGCAAACGTTTCAATGTATCTTCGAGCGCGCCATCGCGCGTCGTACCCTGCAGGGCGGCCTCGGTGCACAACACGTCGCAAGTGACGGCCAGGCCAGCCATGATCTGCGGCCCGCTGATCGCCTGATCGGGCAATGCCAGCAAGCCAGGCTGCAAGGTCAGCAGATGACCGGCCAGATTGCCGCTGTCGACCGTCGAAATGTAAGCCGGGTACAAAGGCTGCAGGCTGCGGGTGTCGTACCAATTGTAAAAGTGACCGGAATCGCCGTGGCGCTCTAACTTCGCCATTGCCGCCAGCGTATTGCCGGTGCGCTCGATCAGTTGGGCGCCGGTGATGTAGCCGAAGTCATGCGCCGTCAAATTGGCCAGCAGCGCCAGCCCGATGTTGGTCGGCGAAGTGCGGTGCGCCACCACCAGCACCGGGTGTTCCTGCATGTTGTCGGGTGGCAGCCAATTGTCGTCGGCGCCGACATAAGTATCGAAAAAGGCCCAGGTCTTGCGCGCCAGCGCGTGCAGAAAGCGGGTTTGTCCAGCCGTGAGCACGACCGGCACCGGCAACAGCGGGCGACTGATCCACCACGCGATGGCGGGCGCCAGCAACCACAACGACAAGATGGCAGCGGCAGCCAACAAGGCTTGCGGGCGCGCGATCAGCAAGGTGGCTGCCGCCAACAGCGCCAGCGCAGGCGACATCCACATCGCGCGCACATTGCATGCCAGACTGGCGCCACCACCGCACAAGGCAGAGGCGCGCCACTCCAGCAAATGGCGATGCGACACCGTCATGCGCCACAAGGTGCGCAAGATCGCATCGAGGCTGAACCAGGCTTCATGCGGCAAGA
>CANFGA010000367.1 GCA_947446335.1 Oxalobacteraceae bacterium
CAGCGCCAGCGCAGCCATCGCCGCTTCCAGCTTGTCGCTCATCTGATCGGTCGCCTGCGCGCTGACGCGGGCGACATTGTCGAGCAAGCCTTGCAACGATGTCTGGAGCACCGACATCGTCGCCGTCGATGCCTGCATGTGTTCATGCAAGCCGAGCAGTTGGCCACCAAAAGCCTGTTCCAGACGGATCATGAAGGCGCTCGACAAGGACTCGAGCAGCGCGGCGAGTTGCTCGGCATTGCCCTTGGCTGTGTGCTCCATCGCATCACCGATGCGCTGCATCGGCAGCGCCAGCGTCGCTGCAATCGCGTCCGCCAGGCGCTGACCCAGCGCCTGCATCGCGTCATCGTGGGATGCCATTTGCTGCTGCGCCAACTTGCCCAACGTGGCAGACAAGTCGACCACCAGGGCCTCCTTCAGCTGCGCGATCTGGGCAGTGCCTGCTTCAGAGGCCTGGACCAGGCGCGCCAGATAGTCTTCATGCGCACCGCTCGCATACAAGCCGTCGATGGCGTGCTGCAACTGGTTGGCCAGGCCATGAAAACCGGCCAGCATCAACTGGCCAAAGAACAGCACCAGCAGCGCGCAAGCGATGCTGGAGGCGGCCACGACCAGGGCGTGCTCGACACCGGCCATCCACAGGCCAGGCTCTGGCGCCGACCATGGATCGGGGATCGCGCCCAGCAAACTGAGCAACGCGCCCACCAGACCGAGGCCAATCAAGAGGCTCGGCAGATGGCGGGTGAAACCGCGAAACAGGCGGCCATCGACCAGGTTCTCGTGCGTGAAGATAGTGGCGGCCTGGACTGTACTGCGAAATTCCGACAGGATCAAAGCGCTCGACGACGTCTTGCGCACCGTGTTGTGCAAGACGTGCAAGGTCGCCGTGTAGTCCTCCCACAACTGCGTCAATGGCTGGCCCGACAGCACCATCGCCACCTCGGCCGGATCGGGCGGATTGTTGGGCCGGCGCAGCGCGCGGATCGCGCGCACACCCAGCCACAGCGAGGAACCGACCTGACAACCCTTGATCAGATAAAAAATGAAAAAAACCAGCGTCAGCGCCATGACAAGAAGAAACAAGCCGAGCGGACCGCCCTGCAGTGTCGCGATCGATGGATGGATGTGGCCAAGCATGACGATGATAGTGTTCATGTGATTGACTTTTCTCTGATGGATACGTTGGGTCGACTATCGACATTGAGCGCCGCACATGCTGGCGTCAGAAATGACAAAGGCCTTCCGAAGAAGGCCCTTGTGTTTGCTGCTGTATTCTGGCTCCCCGACCTGGACTCGAACCAGGGACCTGCGGATTAACAGTCCGTCGCTCTACCAACTGAGCTATCAGGGAAAAGAGGCATTTCTGCCTTTCGAATCAATCTTTCAATCAATCCGAAGAAGCAAGATCTTAAAGGACTTTTGCGATGGCGTCAATGACGATATCGATGTTGCGTGAATTTAACGCTGCCACGCAGATGCGGCCGGTGTCGACGGCGTAGATCGAGTGCTCGACGCGCAGGCGCTCGACCTGGGCCTTGGTCAAGCCGGAGTACGAAAACATCCCCACTTGCTCGCGCACGAATTCGAAATCGTGGGCTGGCGCCTTCTGCTTGAGTTTTTCGACAAACACGTTGCGCATTTCGCGGATGCGCACGCGCATGCCGGCCAGTTCTTCTTCCCACAGGCGACGCAGTTCTGGCGTCGTCAATACCGCAGCGACCACCTTGCCACCGTGCACAGGCGGGTTCGAGTAGTTGGTGCGGATCACGCGTTTCAATTGCGACAGCACGCGGGCAGCTTCTTCAGAACTGGCGGCGACGATGCTGAGCGCACCGACGCGCTCGCCGTACAACGAGAACGATTTCGAGAACGAGTTCGACACCAGCAGCGCACCGCCGGTGGCAGCGAAACGACGCACCACGGCGCCGTCTTCGGCGATACCCTTGGCGAAGCCCTGGTAAGCCATGTCGAGGAAAGGAATCAGGCCGCCAGCGGCGACGGCTGCGATCACTTGATCCCACTGCTCGCTCGACAGGTCGGCGCCGGTCGGGTTGTGGCAGCATGCATGCAGCAGCACGATCGAGCCGCGCGGCATCGCTTGCAAGTCGGCCAGCATGCCGGCGAAGTTGACGCCGTGGGTTTGCGCATCGTAATACGCGTAATTGTTGACGACGAAACCGGCGCTTTCGAACAGCGCGCGGTGGTTTTCCCAGCTCGGATCGCTGATGTAGACTTGCGCCCCTGGCGCGAAGCGCTGCAGGAAGTCGGCGCCGATCTTCAAGGCGCCGGTGCCGCCGATCGCTTGCGCGGTGACAGCGCGGCGCTCCGTGATGACGGCGCTGTCGGCGCCAAACACCAGTTCTTGCACGGCACGGTCGTAGATCGCCAGACCGTCGATCGGCAGATAGGTACGCGGAGAAAACTGTTCGATCAGGATCGCTTCAGCCTGGCGCACGCACGACAGCAGCGGCACCTTGCCATTGTCGTCATAATAGACGCCGACGCCCAGATTGATTTTGGCGGGGTTCTGATCCGCATTGAAAGCTTCCGTGATGCCCAGGATAGGGTCGCGGGGAGCCATCTCGATGGCGCTGAAAAGGCTGGCAGTAGCAAGTGGGTTCGTCATGATAAGATAAAAATTCGTTGGCTAGCAGGTTCGCGGCGGGGTTGTGAATGACGCCCCAAAGCAAGCACTCATCAAGCACTCCTGGGCCGTCAACAAGGTACCATTCTAACAAAGGTCTGATTCGCATGGCTGATTTATCCGTTGCACACGACACGGCGCCGACCGTGGTCACCTTCCCCGACTCGCCTTTCAAGCTGCACCAACCGTTTGCGCCTGCCGGCGACCAACCTGCTGCTATCGCCCAACTGAGCGAAGGCATCGTCGATGGCTTGTCGTACCAGACGCTGCTGGGCGTGACCGGCTCTGGCAAGACCTACACGATGGCCAACGTGATCGCGCGCATGGGGCGCCCGGCCATCATTTTTGCGCCGAACAAGACGCTGGCGGCGCAGTTGTACAGCGAATTTCGCGAGTTTTTCCCCGAAAACGCGGTCGAGTACTTCGTCAGCTACTACGATTACTATCAGCCTGAAGCCTATGTGCCGCAGCGCGACCTGTTCATCGAAAAGGACTCGTCGATCAACGAACACATCGAGCAGATGCGTCTGTCGTGCACCAAGTCGCTGATGGAGCGGCGCGACGTCATCATCGTGGCGACCGTGTCGGCGATCTACGGCATCGGCAATCCGAAGGAATACCACCAGATGATCCTGACGCTGCGCGTCAAGGACCGGGTCAGTCAGCGCGACGTGATTGCACGCCTGATCCAGATGCAATACACGCGCAACGAAATCGACTTCGGGCGCGGCACTTTCCGTGTGCGCGGCGACACCATCGACATTTTTCCGGCCGAGCACGCCGAACTGGCGGTGCGCCTGGAAATGTTCGACGACCAGATCGACTCGCTGCAACTGTTCGACCCGTTGACCGGGCGCGTGCGGCAAAAGATTGCGCGTTTCACCGTCTATCCTGGCTCGCATTACGTGACGCCGCGCGCCACGGTGCTGCGCGCAATCGAAACCATCAAGCTCGAATTGCGCGAGCGGCTGGAATTTTTCCGCAAGGAAAACCGCTTGATCGAAGAGCAGCGCATCGAACAGCGCACCCGCTTCGATCTGGAAATGATGGCCGAGATCGGCTTTACAAAAGGGATCGAGAATTATTCACGCCACTTGAGCGGCGCGCTGGCTGGCGAACCGCCGCCGACCTTGATCGACTATCTGCCGCCGGATGCCTTGATGTTCCTCGACGAGTCACATGTCTTGATCGGCCAACTGAGCGCGATGTACAACGGCGACCGTTCGCGCAAAACCAACCTGGTCGACTACGGTTTCCGGCTACCGTCGGCGCTCGACAACCGGCCACTGCGCTTCGACGAATTCCAGGCCAAGATGCGCCAGACCGTGTTCGTCTCGGCTACCCCGGCCCAGTATGAAAAGGATCATTCCGACCAGGTCGTCGAGCAACTGGTGCGCCCGACCGGGCTGGTCGACCCATTGATCATCGTACGCCCGGCCAGCACCCAGGTCGACGACCTGATGTCGGAAATTCGGCTGCGGATCCTGAAAAACGAACGCGTGCTGGTGACCACGCTGACCAAGCGCATGTCCGAACAATTGACCGA
>CANFGA010000368.1 GCA_947446335.1 Oxalobacteraceae bacterium
CAGGCGCGCGGCGCTTTCGACGGTCTTGCCCTGGACCTTGTAGCCGCCCATCTGGTGCACCGATTGCGGCGTCAAGCCCAGGTGCGCGCAGACCGGAATCGAGCGCTCGGTCAGGAACTTGACCGTGCTTTCCAGCCAGGCGCCGCCCTCGAGCTTGACCATGTGGGCGCCCGCTTGCATCAATTGCACCGCGTTGGCAAAAGTCACCTCGGGCGTCGGATAGCTGCCGAAAGGCATGTCGGCGACGATCAAGGCCGACTTGTTGCCGCGCGCCACGCAAGCGGTGTGATAAATGATGTCATTCATGGTGACGGGTAGCGTCGATCGATGGCCCTGGGAGACCATGCCGAGCGAGTCGCCGATCAACAGGATCTCGACGCCGCATCGATCCATCAGCGTGGCGAAACTGGCGTCATAGCAGGTCAGCATCGTGATCTTGCTGCCGGCAGCGCGCAGCGCGTTCAAGGTCGGTATCGTCACGGCCTTGGCGGGCGCAGGCGCTGCTGCTTCTTTTTCCGCCAATTCGGTCGATTGCAAATAAGTCGCCATGGTCATCCTTTGTCGTCTGTGTTGGGTTGCGCCAGATGGCGTTTGCTCAGGGTTGCAATAGCTTGTTGGTGATGCATCATGTGATTCTGGCGATGGCCTGGCCGGCCACACCTGCCAGGTAGTGCTGCGCCGGGCCCAGGCCCGGGATGGCGATCTCGGGCGCCAGTTCCAGCAGCGGCAGCAGCACGAAGGCGCGTTCGGTCATGCGTGGATGCGGCACTTGCAGCGTTGGGCTGGCGATTTCCTGGGTCCCATACAGCAGCAGATCCAGGTCCAGCGTGCGCGGGGCATTGCGATACGGCCGCTCGCGCCCGTGCGCCTGTTCGATCTCTTGCAGCACCTGCAGCAACTCCAGCGCCGGCAGCAGCGTCTCTATCATGGCCACTGCATTGACGTAATCGGCGCCGCCGGCATCGATAGGCGCGCTGCGGTACAAGTTCGAGACGGCGCGCAGCTTGCAGTTTGGCAGTACGGCGAGGCGTCCGACGGCGTCGATCACGTTGGCGCGCGCCGCGCCGAGGTTGGCGCCGATGCCGATATAGGCGATCATTCGGGGCTGCTGCCGTCGTTGGCGGGCTTGTTGCGTGCACCGCGCCGCGGCGGACGTTTTTTTGCCGCTGGCGGCGCGCTGGCGTCAGTTTGCAATTGTTCGCGCGAATCGGCTGCGCCGTCATGGAACTCGGTCCACCATTCGCCGAGTTCGGCGTCGATCTCGCCGGAGGCGCAGCGCAGCAGCATGAAGTCGTAGCCGGCGCGAAAGCGTTCATGTTCGAGCAGCTTGTAGGGCGACTTGCCGGTGCGACGCTCGAAGCGCGGTTGCATGGCCCAGATGTCGCGCATGTCGGAGCCGATCTTGCGCTGCAGTGCCAGCTTTTCAGTCTGCGATTCGAGCACGTCGTCGGCCGCCAGATGCAGCGCCGGGATCGACAGTTCGCCGGCGGCGCGGTAAGCGGCCCATTTTTCGACGACCTGGTGCCACAGCAGCGAGGCAAACAGAAAGCCTGGCGACACCGTCTTGCCGGCGGCGATGCGCGCATCGGTCGAGGCCAGCGCGAGGGTGACGAACTTGATGCCCATCGGTTGTTCCAGCACCACGTCGAGCAGCGGCAGCAAGCCGTGATGCAAGCCTTGTTTGCGCAATTGCATCAGGCAAGCGAGCGCCTGGCCGCTCATCAACAGTTTCAGCATTTCATCGAACACGCGCGCCGCCGGCACGTTGTTGATCAACGGCGCCATCACCGCAATCGGCGCCGCGGTATCGGGCTCGATCGAAAACTTGAGTCTGGCCGCGAAGCGCACCACGCGCAGCATGCGCACCGGGTCTTCGCGATAGCGCGCTTCCGGTTGGCCGATGATGCGCAGCACCTGAGCCCGGATGTCGGCGATGCCGCCGTGATAATCGAGCACTTCTTGCGTGGCCGGGTTGTAATACATCGCATTGATCGTGAAGTCGCGCCGCAGCGCATCTTCGTGCTGCAAGCCGAAGGTATTGTCGCGCAGCACGCGCCCATGCTCATCCTTGGGCGCCGAATCGAGGCTGGTGCCGCGAAAGGTGGTCACTTCCAGCAAGTCCTGGCCGAACATCACGTGCACGATCTGGAAGCGGCGCCCGATGATGAACGCTCTCCTGAACAGCTTCTTGACCTGTTCCGGCGTGGCGTTGGTGGCGATGTCGAAATCCTTGGGCTTCACGCCCAGCAGCAGATCGCGCACCGCGCCGCCGACGACGAAGGCTTCGAAGCCCGCTTCCTGCAGGCTCGATGTGACCCGGATCGCGTTCGACGATACCAGTTGCGGGTTGATCCCGTGCTCTTGCGCGCCCAGGATGGTCGGCAAATTGGCATCGCGTGCTCTCTTTTCCTTGACGCCGAGGAACTTGCGGATGAATTTTTTAATCATTGAATAAGTGAAGTATGGGCCAGCCGTGGCGGGTTGCATGTGCTGTCAGCACGGCGTTGGGATTGGTCGCGACCGGATCGGTGACGACGGACATCAACGGAAGGTCGTTGTGGGAATCGCTGTAAAAGTGGCTGCGCTCGAAGTCGCCCAGCGCCTTGCCCATGCTTGCCAGCCAGGCATGGGTATGGCTGACCTTGCCGGCGCCATGGGTCGGTGTGCCCAGCAACTGACCGGTGATCTCGCCATGGGCATCTTGCTGCGGCAGCGCCGCGATCAAATGCTCGACCCCGAGTGCGCGAGCGATCGGCTCGGTCACGAAACGGTTGGTGGCGGTGACGATGGCGACCAGATCGCCGTTGTCTTGATGCCGTTGCAGCAGCGCGCGCGCAGCAGGTCGCAGCGCCGGTTCGATCACTTCTTCCATGAACTGAGCATGCATCTGATCCAGGCGCGCGCGCGGGAATCCGGCCAGCGTGCTCAGCGCGAATTCGAGGTAGACCACAGGGTCGAGCGTGCCGGTCTGGTATTGGATGAAAAATTCATCGTTGCGGCGCCTGAATGCGGCACCATCGACAGCGCCGGTGCGCACCAGAAATTCGCCCCATTCATGGTCCGAATCGATCGGGATCAGCGTGTGGTCGAGGTCAAACAGGGCCAGGTTCATGGTTCTTTCGCTTCTGCCTGCAACAACTCGCGCAACAGCGGCAAGGTGATCGGGCGTTGGGTTTCCAGGGAATACAAATCAAGTGAGTCCAGCAGCGTCGACAGCGAGCGCATGTCGCGCCGACAATGGGACAGCAAATAGGGTAACACGCCCGGCGACAGGCTCAAGCCGCGCAGTGCGGCGGCGTTGGCCAGCGCGGCGATTTTTTCATCGTCGCTCAAGCCGTGGATCTGGTAAATCAAGCCCCAGCCCATCCGGGTGCGCAAGTCTTCGCGCACCGGCAGCACGGCCGGCGCGACCGCGCCGCTGCTGACCATGAAGGCGCCATTGTCGCGGATCTGGTTGAACAAGCCGAAGGCATCGATTTGCGCCGCTGGCGGCAACTGTTCGCAATCATCGAGCAGGTAGAGCGTGGTTTCGGGCGCGTAGATGAAGGCACTTTCTGGCGCATCGGGGCGGATGTAGCGCGCATAGGGCGTGGCCGCCAGCGCCTGCAGCAAATGGGTCTTGCCAGCGGCGCTCGCGCCCCACAGGTAGGCGAAATGCTCGCGCGAGGTGCGCGCCGCGAAGGCGCGCATCAATTGCGCCAGTTCGGCGTTTTTCCCAACCTCGAAAGAATCGAGGCTGTGCGTCTGGTCTGCGCCCAGATCGAGCACCAGTTGTTTCATCAGCTTGCGGTCCTGGTGTTGTGCATGGATTCACGCATTATAGAAGCTGCTGTCGAGGTAGTGGCGTCTAAGGTGCTTGAAAGCGACCATTAAGATCGCCGAAGCCGGCAAAGCCAGCAAAACGCCGACAAAACCGAACAGTTGGCCGAATGCGAGCAGCGCGAAGATGACCGCCAGCGGATTGAGGCCGATCCGTTCGCCCACCAGGCGCGGTGTCAGCACGAAGCTTTCCAGCACCTGGCCGAAGCCGTAAATGATCGCCACCGCGATGATGCCGCTCCAGTCGGCAAACTGCAGCACGGCCGCGATCAAGGCCAGCGCCAGGCCGAGACCGAAGCCGAGATAGGGGATGAAGACCAGCAAGCCGGTGATGATGCCCACCGGCAGCGCGACATCGAAG
>CANFGA010000369.1 GCA_947446335.1 Oxalobacteraceae bacterium
ACCGATCCACGCCGCGGCGAGCTCGAAGATGCGCCGCTGAGCGTGATCAATCCTGAAACCCGCGACGAAGTGCGTCTCGAACTCGAACGCCAGGGCTTGACCGCGCGTTCGGTGCCGCTGGCCGGCCAGAAGGTACTGATTCAGCCCAACGGCAATGTCGCTGTCGATGTCACCGACCTGGTTCATCCCAGCGTGGCGGCAACCGCGCTGCTGGCAGCGCGCGTGGTCGGTCTGGATATCGCCGGCATCGATCTGGTGGCACAGGACATTTCGCGCCCGCTCGAAGAGCAGGGCGGCGCCATCATCGAAGTCAATGCCAGCCCCGGCTTGCTGGCCCACATCAAGCCCGGCTCCGGCGCGCCACGGCCGGTGGGCGCGGCCATCGTCGATCATTTGTTCGGATCGCACGTCACGGGCCGGATGGTCATCGTCGGCATCGCCGGCCAGCGCGGCACGACCTTGATCGCCAGACTGGTAGCCTGGTTTCTGCAACTGAGCGGCAAGCAAGTCGGGCTCGATTGCGCCGCCGGCGTCTATCTGAACCAACGTCAGCTTCCTTCGGGTCATTGTTCGCCGTGGGAATCGGCCCAGCGTTTGTTGGTGAACCGCAATGTGCAGGCTGCCGTGTTCGAAAATGGCAGCCGCATGCTGCTCGATCAAGGGCTGGTCTATGACCGGTGCACGGTTGGCATCGTCACCGACGCCACCGTGCAAGCCGACCTGGGCGAGTTCTACATAAGCAATGTCGATCAGATGGCCCAGGTGCTGCGCACCCAGGTCGACGTGATCTTGCCCGACGGCGTGGCGGTGCTCAACGGCGCCGATCCGCACGTGGTGGCGATGGCGCCCTTGTGCGACGGCGAAGTCATTTTTTACGGACTCGATGCCGAGCTCGATGCGCTGGCCGCGCATCGCTCGCAGGGTTGGCGCGTGGTGTTCTTGCGTGACAATAACATCGTGCTGGCCTCGGGCGTGGAAGAAACGGCGTTGCTGTGCTTGTCTGCACTGCCTCCGGTCAAGGCGGCGCAGGCCGAATCCTTGCTCGCTGCCGTGGCCGCAGGGTGGGCGCTGGGGCTGACGCCGGAATTGATCGGTGCCGGCTTGCGCACATTCAAGTCCAAGCCACAAAAAACACATCACTGATGACGCGCAAAGGCATCGCGCGGGCAGGGCTGTAACGCTCTGCCCGCGCAAAGCCTGGCGGTGACATCATGCAAACAACAGGACAGGATACAGTTTTATGGAAGTTTCTCGCATACGCGCGCTGCGCGGCCCCAATCTCTGGAGCTATCACACGGCGATTGAAGCCATCGTTTCCTGCACCGCAGCCGAACATACAATCGGTCTGTTGCCAGGCTTCGAGGACCGGTTGCGCGAGCGCTTTCCTGGCATCAGTGCCTTGCGGCCTCTGGGTAACGCCGATGCCGTCCCGATGGCGCATGTGCTGGAACTGGCGGCACTGGGATTGCAGGCGCAGATCGGTTGCCCGGTGACATTCAGCCGCACCACGCAAACGCTGGAGCCCGGCATTTTCCAAGTTGTCGTCGAATACACAGAAGAGGCGGTCGGCCGCCTTGCACTCGAACTGGCCGAAGCGCTGTGCGCGGCGGCGGCGGCCGATACGCCATTCGATCTCGATGATGCGTTGACCCGCTTGCGCGATCTGGATGAAGATGTCCGGCTTGGACCGAGCACCGGTACCATCGTGCAAGCAGCTCTGGCGCGCGACATTCCATACCGGCGTCTGACCGATGGCAGCCTGGTCATGTTCGGCTGGGGCAGCCGCCAGCGCAAGATTCAGGCGGCGGAAATGGACAGCACCAGCGCGATCGGCGAATCGATCGCCCAGGACAAGGAATTGACCAAGAAACTGCTCGATGCCGCCGGCGTGCCGGTGCCGCTCGGGCGCGCGGTCAAGGATGTGCAAGACGCATGGGCAGCGGCAATCGAGATCGGTTTGCCGGTCGTGGTCAAGCCCAAGGATGGCAATCAGGGCAAGGGCGTCACGGTCAACGTGATGACGCAAGACCATATGGAAATCGCCTTTGCCGCAGCGCGCGAATTTCGCGATGACATCATGGTCGAGCGTTTCTTGCCCGGTAACGATTTTCGCTTGCTGGTGATCGGCAACAAGTTGATCGCTGCGGCGCGCCGCGATCCACCGCAAGTGGTCGGCGACGGCAGCCATTCGGTGCGCGAACTGGTCGACCTGGTCAACAGCGACCCGCGCCGCTCCAGCGGCCATGCAACCCCGCTGACCAAGATCCGTTTCGACGACATCGCGCTGGCCAGATTGGCGCTGCAAGGCTATCAGGCCGACTCGATCGTGCCCAAGGGACAGCGCGTGATCTTGCGCAACAATGCCAATTTATCGACCGGCGGCACCGCCACCGATGTCACCGACGACGTGCATCCGGAAGTGGCAGCGCGCGCAATCGAGGCGGCGCAAATGATCGGTCTCGATATCTGCGGCGTCGACATGGTCTGCGACAGCGTGCTGCGCCCGATCGAGGAACAAGCGGGCGGCGTGGTCGAAGTCAATGCGGCGCCCGGTTTGCGCATGCACGTGTCGCCATCGTATGGCAAGGGACGCGCGGTCGGCGAAGCCATTATTGCCAATCTGTTCGCCGAGGGCGAGGATGGCCGCATTCCGGTCGTCGCCGTCACCGGCACCAACGGCAAGACCACGACGGTGCGCCTGATTGCGCATTTGCTCACTGCCTCCGGCTTGCGGGTCGGCATGACCAATACCGATGGCGTGTATATCGAAGGCCGGCGCATCGATACCGGCGACTGCAGCGGACCGCGCAGCGCGCGTAATGTGTTGCAGCATCCGGATGTCGATGCGGCCGTGTTCGAGACGGCGCGCGGTGGCGTGTTGCGCGAAGGATTGGCGTTCGATCGTTGCCAAGTTGCCGTCGTCACCAATATCGGTACCGGCGACCATCTGGGCCTCAATTTCATCACCACCGTCGAAGATCTGGCGGTCTTGAAGCGCGTGGTCGTGCAAAATGTGGGCAAAAGCGGCGTCGCCGTGCTCAATGCCACCGATCCGATCGTCGCCGGAATGGCGGCCAATTGTCGTGGCAACGTGACCTTCTTTGGCGCCGATCGGGCTCATCCGGTGATTGCCACCCACCTGGCGCAAGGCCGGCGCACGGTCTATGTCGATGGCGGCGATCTGGTGGCGACCGAAGGCAAGCACGAACATCGCATTGCACTGGCGCAAGTGCCAGTCACGCGCAATGGCAGCATCGGTTTTCAAGTTGAAAACGTGATGGCGGCGCTGGCCACCGCGTGGGGTGTGGGCATCGCCTGGGATGCGATCCGGGCCGGCCTGGCCACGTTTGCCAACGATATCGACAATGCGCCGGGCCGCTTCAATTTGTTCGATTACAAGGGTGCAACCCTGATCGCCGACTACGGCCACAATCCGGACGCGATCGTGGCACTGGTGCAAGCGGTTGAGGCGATGCCGGCGCAGCGGCGCTCCGTCGTCATCAGCGGTGCCGGCGACCGGCGCGATGAAGACATCCGCCAGCAAACGCAAATCCTGGGCAATGCTTTCGACGATGTCATCTTGTATCAGGATCAATGCCAACGCGGCCGTCAGGACGGCGAAGTGCTGGCATTGCTGCGCACCGGCTTGCTTGACGCGACCCGCACTCGCCACATCGAGGAAATACGCGGTGAATTCGTGGCCATCGACAGCGCACTGGCGCGCCTCAATCCGGGCGACTTGTGCCTGATTCTGGTCGATCAGGTCGAGGAAGCGCTGGCCCATATCGAACGCCGCATCGCCGAGACCAAGCAGTAGCAGGTTCTTGCGCGATGTCTTGCGTGATTCTTTGCGCAATGCCCCTGGTGTTCAGGCAGGGGCGTCGCGGCGCTCGACGAACAGGCTGTTGCCTGGCATCTTCTTCGCTTGTTTCTTCGCTTCGGTCGCTGCCGTTGCGATCTGATGGTGCGACTGATAGCACTGCGGTTCGATCTTGACCACGCCCAGAGACAGGCTGATGAGCGAATGGAATGTCATGCCGCCCTGGCGGTTTTCGCTGGCATAGCCGCCGCGCGCGCGGTCTGCGCTGGAATGGATCCTGGCGATCGCGCTGCCAAAACGCTCGAGTATCGTGCGGCAGCGCTGTTCCCAATCCTCGCTCTG
>CANFGA010000370.1 GCA_947446335.1 Oxalobacteraceae bacterium
CTGAACGGCCAAAGCTTCGCCTTCAACGGCTATCTGCCGACCGATGCGGCGCTGCGCGCGAAACGGCTGAAGGAACTGGAACTGCGCTCGCGCAGCGAAAAGCAGACCCAGTTGTTCATCGAGACGCCGTACCGCAACGCCGCGATGCTCGATGCATTGGTCAACCATTGCCAGGGCAGCACGCTGATCTGCGTGGCTACCGATTTGAGCCTGGCCACGGAATCGGTGAAGACGATGACGGGCGCACAGTGGAAGCGTCTGTTGGCCAGCGGCCAGGGACCGGACTTCCACAAGAAACCGACCGTGTTCCTGTTGCTGGCTTGATGTTGGCTTGAGCGGTTTTACACGCGGCGCGTGCCGGTGTTGCGCGCCTTCGTGGTGCCCGTTTCCAGGACAAATTTTGCACCGGCATCGCGCCCCAGCACCTTCACCAGATACGGCATCACTTCGCGCAGCGTCGGCTCGAGTGTGAACGGCGGATTGAGCACGAACATGCCGCTGCTGTGCAAACCGAAGCCATCAGGCGCCGGCGTATTGATGGTCAAGGTCACATGCAGCCAGCCGCCGGCCGGCAACTGCTTCAGTTTGTCGGCGAACTGGCGCGACTCCATCCGCTGCAAGACCGGATACCAGACCGCATAGGTGCCGGTGGCGAAGCGCAGCAAGGCATCGGCCAGCGTATCCTTGACCTTGCGGTAATCCATCTTGTCTTCATACGGCGGATCGATCAGCACCAGAGCGCGGCGCGATGGCGGTGGCAAGAGCGCCTTCAAACCCAGAAAGCCGTCGGCCTTGGTGATCATCACGCGCCGGCCGCGCGAGCGCTCGCCCTGCTCGGCCGCATGCGCTTCGACCTTGCGGAAATTGTCGGCCAAAATCTTGGCGTCGGCCGGATGCAATTCGAACAGGCGCAAGCGGTCCTGTTCGCGCATGACCTGGTCGGCGCAATAGGGCGAACCCGGGTAGTAGCGCATTTTTCCGCTCGGATTCATGCCCTTGACCAGCTTCAGATATTCAGCCAGCGCCGGTGGCAGATCGGTGCGATCCCACAGCGGCGCGATGCCGGTTTCATATTCGGCATTCTTGGCGGCATACCCGCCATCCAGCGCATAGACGCCGGCGCCCGCGTGGGTGTCGATATAGGTGTAGGCAGTGTCCTTTTGATTCAGATATTGCAACAACTGAATCATCACGAAGTGCTTCAACACATCGGCGTGATTACCCGCGTGAAAGGCGTGGCGGTAACTCAACATAGCTAGCTAATTCCATAAATGTGTTTTGAGAGTGGCGCCGCAGCCCGAAATCGGGGCCGAACGGCGCGCGTTCCGCATTATCCACCAGAATCGCCAACCGGCAACAGCAAGATTTTCATCGGCGCCAACCTGCACCGCCAGCGCAGACAGCGTGCCGCCGGGCCAGGGCAGGATATATTTGTCCGAAAAAAAGTCCTCACATCAAGCGGGCTCTCAGGCAGCCATCCAGTGTCAATCAGGCCAGTTGCATTCAAGCCAACTCTTCGCGCGCGACCAGGATACCGTCGGCATCGGCATAGATCCAGTCGCCGGGTTCGACAAAGACGCCGCCGATGCACACGCGCACGTTGCGCTCACCCGCGCCAGCCTTGCTGCTCTTGCGCGGATGCACGGCCAGCGCCCGCACGCCGATTTCACAGGCGTCGATTTCATCGCTGTCGCGAATGCAGCCATCGACGACGATGCCGGCCCAGCCGTTTTCTTGCGCCAGCACGCCAAGTTTGCCGCCAACGAGTGCGCGGCGCAAACTGGCGCCGCCATCGATCACCAGCACGTTGCCATGGCCGACCGTTTCCAGCGTGGAGCGCACCAGTGCATTGTCTTCGAATACCTTCAAGGTAGTGGCGCGCCCGCAAAAGCGGGTGTGCTTGCCGAAGTGGCGATACCCGGGCGGTAGCACCGCCAGGCGGCCATCGTCCAACATCGGTTCATTGTCATCGCAGAGATCGGTTGTGGCAAAAGTCATCGTCGGGTCCGGAAAATGAAAAGCTAAGGTATTGCGATGAACTGCGTTTCAACGCAGGCAGGCGCGCCTGCCTGCGCTGATTCAGATCACGGCTTGTCGAGCGCGACCATGGGGTGCGAGGAAAACACCAGAGCGCCGCCCTGCGCATCGATGGCAACCACATCTTTCGGGCCGAACTTGCCTTCAAGAATGAGCTTCGACAGCGGATTTTCGATCTGATGCTGGATCGCGCGCTTCAACGGCCGCGCACCATAAACCGGATCGTAGCCGGCTTCGGCGATCTTTTGCAAGGCAGCGTCCGTCAGTTCGAGCCCGATTTCCATCCTGGCCAAACGCTGCTCCAGGATTTTCAGCTGGATCTTCGCGATGGCGCCGATGTTCTTTTCATCGAGCGCATGGAACACGACGATCTCGTCGATCCGGTTGATGAACTCGGGCCGGAAATGCGAGCGCACCTCGGCCATCACTTCCATCTTGACCAGCGCCGGCTCGACGCCATCCATCGCCTGGATCTTGTGCGAACCCAGATTCGATGTCATCACGATCACCGTGTTCTTGAAGTCGACCGTGCGGCCCTGGCCATCGGTCATGCGGCCATCGTCCAACACTTGCAGCAACACATTGAAGACATCGCTGTGGGCTTTTTCGACTTCATCGAACAAGATCACGCTGTACGGCTTGCGGCGCACCGCTTCGGTCAGGTAACCGCCTTCGTCGTAGCCGACATAACCCGGCGGCGCGCCGATCAAGCGGGCCACCGAGTGCTTTTCCATGAATTCGCTCATGTCGATGCGGATCATCGCTTCTTCAGTGTCGAACAAGAAGGTCGCCAGCGCCTTGCACAGCTCGGTCTTGCCAACCCCCGTGGGGCCCAGGAACATGAACGAGCCATACGGCCGGTTCGGGTCCCCAAGACCGGCGCGCGAACGCCGGATTGCATCCGAGACCGCGCCGATCGCCTCGTCCTGGCCGACCACGCGCTCGTGCAGTTTCTGTTCGATGTGCAGCAGCTTGTCGCGTTCGCCTTGCATCATCCGCGCAACCGGGATGCCGGTCGCGCGCGAGACCACTTCGGCGATCTCTTCGGCACCGACCTGGGTGCGCAGCAGCTTGGGCTTGCCGTTGCCGGCAAGCGCGGCGCCGCTGTCGGCTTGCTTCAACTGAGCTTCGAGTTCGGGCATCTTGCCGTATTGCAGCTCGGAGACCTTTTGCCAATCGCTTTCGCGCGTGGCTTGCTCCATCTGCAATTTGACGCGCTCGATCTCTTCCTTGATATGCGTGCTGCCCTGAACCACGGCTTTCTCGGCTTTCAGGATTTCTTCAAAATCGTTGTATTCGCGCTGCAGCTTGACGATTTCCTCGTCGATCAGCGCCAGACGGCGCAGCGATGCCTCGTCTTTTTCCTTCTTGACGGCTTCCTTTTCAATCTTCAACTGGATCAGGCGGCGGTCGAGCTTGTCCATCACTTCCGGCTTGGAATCGATCTCGATCTTGATCTTCGACGCCGCCTCGTCGATCAAGTCGATCGCCTTGTCGGGCAAGAAGCGATCGGTGATGTAGCGGTGCGACAGTTCGGCAGCGGCGATGATGGCCGCATCGGTGATCTCGACCTTGTGATGCAATTCATACTTGTCTTGCAAACCGCGCAAGATGCCGATCGTGGCTTCGACGCTCGGTTCCTCGACCAGTATCTTTTGAAAACGCCGCTCCAGCGCCGCATCTTTTTCGATGTACTTGCGGTATTCATCTAACGTGGTCGCGCCCACGCAGTGCAATTCGCCGCGCGCCAGCGCCGGTTTGAGCATGTTGCCGGCGTCCATCGCGCCTTCGGCCTTCCCCGCACCCACCATCGTGTGCATTTCATCGATGAAGACAATGGTCTGGCCTTCATCCATCGCCAGTTCCTTGAGCACCGATTTCAAGCGCTCCTCGAATTCGCCACGGTATTTCGCACCCGCCAGCAGCGCCGCCATGTCGAGCGAGAGCACGCGCTTGCCCTTGAGCGACTCCGGCACTTCGCCATTGACGATGCGCTGCGCCAGGCCCTCGACAATCGCGGTTTTGCCCACGCCCGGCTCGCCGATTAATACCGGATTGTTCTTGGTGCGCCGCTGCAGCACCTGAATGGTGCGGCGGATTTCATCGTCGCGCCCGATC
>CANFGA010000371.1 GCA_947446335.1 Oxalobacteraceae bacterium
AGGCTGGCAGCGCAAGCGGGATCGATCGATAACAAAGGGCCGGTATAATCGCGGGATGCAAAATCTTTTACACAATCTCAATGACGAACAACTGGCGGCCATCACGCTGCCAGCCCAGCATGCGCTGATTCTGGCCGGTGCCGGCTCGGGCAAGACGCGCGTGCTGACGACCCGCATCGCGTGGCTGATCCAGACCGGGCAAGCGGCCATGACCGGTATTCTGGCCGTGACCTTCACCAACAAGGCGGCCAAGGAAATGACGGCGCGCTTGTCGGCGATGTTGCCCATGAGTACGCGCGGGATGTGGATAGGCACCTTCCATGGCTTGTGCAACCGCTTGCTGCGCACGCATCACCGCGACGCGGCGTTGCCGCAAACCTTTCAGATTCTCGATTCACAGGATCAGTTGTCGAGCATCAAGCGCTTGTTGAAGGCCAATAACATCGACGACGACCAGTATCCGCCGAAGACGTTGATGTATTTCATCAACAATGCGAAAGATCAGGGCTTGCGTGCCGGGCAGGTCGAGGCCCACGATCCGCACGAACGCAAGCTGGTCGAGCTGTATCAATTGTATGAAGACCAGTGCCAGCGCGAAGGGGTGGTCGACTTCGGCGAACTGTTGCTGCGCACCTATGAATTGCTGTGCCGCAATCAGCCGCTGCGCCAGCATTATCAGGCCCGTTTTCGCCATATCTTGGTTGACGAGTTCCAGGATACAAACAATTTGCAATATAGTTGGTTGAAACTGATGGCAGGCCATGGCACCGGCAATGGCGGCGCGCTGTTTGCCGTGGGTGATGACGACCAGAGCATCTACGCCTTTCGCGGCGCCAACGTGGGCAACATGAGCGCCTTCGAGCGCGAGTTCAATGTTCAGAATATGATCAAGCTGGAGCAGAATTACCGCTCGCACGGCCATATTCTGGATAGCGCCAACGAATTGATTTCGCATAATAGCAAACGCTTGGGCAAGAACTTGCGCACCGATGCTGGGCACGGCGAGCCGGTGCGGATCTATGAAGCGAGCTCCGATTTGCAAGAAGCGCAGTGGATCGTCGAGGAATCGAAAGGCTTGATCCGCGATGGCGCCGCGCGCAGCCAGATCGCGCTGCTGTACCGGTCGAACGCGCAGTCGCGCGTGCTCGAGCATGCGCTGTTTGCGGCCGGCATTCCTTATCACGTGTATGGCGGCTTGCGCTACTTCCAGCGCGCCGAGGTCAAGCATGCGATCGCGTATCTGCAACTGATGGACAATCCGCACAACGATTCTGCTTTCTTGCGCGCGGTCAATTTCCCCACGCGCGGCATCGGCACGCGCGCGATCGAGCAATTGCAGGCCGCAGCCGAACAGCATCGCTTGTCGCTGTATGCGGCGGTGCCGCATGTGGCGGGCAAGGCCGGGTCGTCGCTGGCGGCATTCGTGCGGCTGGTCGAGGGCGCACGCTTCGAGACGCAGCAAATGGCGCTGCCCGAGATGGTGCGCGTGGTGCTCGAAGCGAGCACGCTGCTGATCCATTATGCGAAGGAAAAAGAGGGCGAAGACCGGATCGAAAATCTGGAGCAACTGGTCAGCGCGGCAACCCAGTTCGTCGCGGAAGAAGGTTACGGTCCCGGGCAGTCGGCTTACCTGGGGCCACCGGCCAAGGCGCAGTCCGGCATCGCGTTGGATGCCGAGATCGAGATTCTGGATGCCGATGCCGCGCTGCCGAGCGTGATGTCGGCGCTGTCGGCTTTCCTGTCGCACGCCTCGCTCGAAGCGGGCGACAATCAAGCCAGCGCCGGCCAAGATGCGCTGCAGATGATGACGGTGCATTCGGCCAAGGGCTTGGAGTTCGACAATGTCTTCATCACCGGGCTGGAAGAGGGTTTATTTCCGCACGAAAGCAGTTCCAAGGAAGACAATGGCGTTGAGGAAGAGCGCCGTTTGATGTATGTGGCGATCACGCGCGCGCGCAATCGCCTGTACATGAGCTTTGCGCAAACCCGGATGCTGCACGGCCAGACGCGCTACAACATGAAGTCGCGCTTTTTCGATGAATTGCCGGAGCCGGCGCTGAAGTGGCTGTCGACCAAGGCGCCGGCGCAATGGTCGCAAAAATCGGCCTGGGATCTGCCGCCCTTGGTGAGCCTGGGGTCAAACAATGTGATCGCGCAAAAGATCGTGCAAAAGACGAGCGGCCTCGGTTGGCGCATCGGCGCAGCGGTCGCGCACGCGAAATTTGGCGAAGGCGTGATCGTGAATTTGGAAGGTAGCGGCGACAATGCCAGGGCTCAGATCAACTTCGGCCAGTACGGAATGAAGGTGCTCGATTTGAGCATCGCAAAGCTGGAACGGCGCAGTTGAGGGCAGGAGGGCAGGATCAAACCTGCCCTCCAACGAGCAACAATCAGCGTTCTTGCTTGTCCAGCATCGATGGATTGTTTTTCGCTGCGTCATCCTCTGGCGGGCCGAAGATCTGGCGGTAGCTGGCGTAGAACGAGCAATGCATGACCAGTGTCAGCATCGCCGACAGCGGCAACATCACCATCATCGCCAGTTCGCTGCGTCCGAACAACAGCATGACGACCTGGCTGCCGATCACGCTCAGCGCAAACCAGGCAGCGGCAAAAACGGTGAACGCCTTGGCCGAGCGCAACACGGCGAAGAAGCTGAAGAAGATGGCTTTGCCGATCGGCATCTTTTGCCAGCCGATCAACGGCGCCGCAAAGCAAAATGCCATCGCAGCGGGGATATAGATCGCGATCGCCAGCAGCAGCGCGCCGCCCATGTTCGAGTTCGGTATCAGGTCCGATTGGCCGTCGATCTGGCCGGTGATCAATTGCCAGAACACGCCATCGTCGACCAGCGCCGAGGCGCCCACGGCGAGCACGGCCACGGCCAGATACAACAAACCCAGGATGAACAACTTCGGAAACACCGGCTTGCGAAAACCGGTCAGCAGCAAGCTGGGGAAGACACGCTTCTTTTGGTCGATATGCAGGCACGCTTGCATGAACGCCATCGAAAACACCGGCACCATGATCACCGGCAGCACCTGGCCCAGGAACGGCAGGATGCCGATCATCAGCATTGCGAACATGTATGAGATGAAGAGCGCCGACAGCGCCGCTGCTTGCTTGCGAAACAGGCCGAAGCCTTGCTTGATCCAGAGCCAGCCTGTGGTTGCGGGCAGTTTTTCCATCAGTGCTGCTCCATCAAGACCGGCGCTGGCACCGAGATGCGCTTGCGCAAGATGCGCTCGAAGTGGGTCGGGTCATGCGGCGTCAGCATTTCAGCTGCGCGCGGCAGGTGAAAGTCGTACAGGCGCGAGAGCCAGAAGCGCAGCGCCGCGGCGCGCAGCATCGCTTGCCAGACGCTTTGTTCCGCCGCCTCGAACGGGCGCAACTGATGGTAGGCATCGAGCAGCGCACGCGCTCTGGGGACGTCGAGCACGCCGCTGCCTAGGTCGATGCACCAGTCGTTGACGGTGACGGCGACATCGAACAACCAGGTGTCGCAACCGGCGAAGTAAAAGTCGAAGAACCCGGTCAGGCGCTCGCCGACGAACATGACATTGTTGCGAAACAGGTCGGCATGGATCGGCCCGCGCGGTATCGCCAGGTAAGCGCTTGATGCGGCGCAGGCGTGCTGGTGGCGCATCTCCGCTTGCAGCAAGTCGGCATTGCTGTCTGATAAAAACGGCAACACCAGCGGCGTGGTCTCGCTGCACCAGTCCAGGCCGCGCAGATTGGGCTGTTGCAGACGGAAGTCGCGCGCCGCCAGATGCATCTTGGCCAGCATTGCGCCGACTGCGGCGCAGTGCGCCGGTCCGGGATCCATCTGCGAGCTGCCGTCGAGTTTGGTGACGATGGACGCCGGCTTGCCGTGCAGTGCGACGACCAGATCGCCGCTGCTGTTGGGTATCGGCTTGGGCACCAGCACATCGCGCTCGGCCAGATGGCGCATCAGGTTCAGATAAAACGGCAATTGCGCGAAGCTCAGGTTTTCAAAGATCGTGAGGACGTATTCGCCGCTTTCGGTCACGATGAAAAAATTGCTGTTCTCGATGCCGGATGCGATGCCTTTGATCGCATGCGCTTGGCCGAGGGGAAATTGGGTGATCCAATGGCTTAAATCAGCCAAACTGACCGGGGTGAACACT
>CANFGA010000372.1 GCA_947446335.1 Oxalobacteraceae bacterium
ACGTGCCGCTCGACGAGGCGCTCTCGCGCGTGGTGGTCGATTTCTCCGGCCGTCCGGGTCTCGAGATGCATGTGCCCTGGAAGCGCGCCATGATCGGCGGCTTCGATGTCGATCTGGCGCGCGAATTCTTCCAGGGTTTCGTCAACCATGCGCTGGTCTCGCTGCATATCGACAATCTGCGTGGCTTGAATGCGCATCACCAGTGCGAAACCGTGTTCAAGGCCTTCGGCCGCGCGCTGCGCATGGCTGCCGAGCTCGATGCACGCGCCGCAGGCACCATCCCGTCGACCAAGGGCAGCCTGTAAGCTGGCGTTCAAGCTTCAATGGCGATCAATATGATGAATAAAATTGTGGTGGTGGATTACGGCATGGGCAACCTGCGCTCGGTGGCGCAAGCGCTGCGCGCCGTGGCGCCGGAAGCCGATGTGCGCATTTCAGGCGATGCGTTTGAGGTGGCCAATGCCGACCGCATCGTGTTGCCCGGCCAAGGCGCGATGCCCGACTGCATGCGCAGCCTGCGCGCGTCCGGCGTGCTCGATGCATTGCTGCGCGCCGCCGAAAGCAAGCCCTTGCTGGGCGTGTGCATCGGCGAACAGATGCTGTTCGATCGCAGCGAAGAGGGCGACAGCGCCGGCCTCGGTTTGCTCCCTGGCAAGGTGGTGCGCTTTCAGCTCGACGGCCAGCTGCAGGAAGATGGCTCGCGCTTCAAGGTGCCGCAGATGGGCTGGAATCAGGTGCGGCAAACGGCGCCGCATCCATTGTGGGCCGGCATCGCCGACGATGCCTATTTCTATTTCGTGCACAGCTATTATGCACAGCCGGAACTGGCTGAGCATACGGTGGGCCAGACGGTCTATGGCGCGCCGTTTTCTTGCGCCGTGGCGCAGGGCAACATCTTTGCGACCCAGTTTCACCCTGAAAAAAGTGCTTCCGCAGGCTTGCAGCTGTATAAAAATTTCGTCCACTGGCAGCCATAAGGCATACACCTTCGCCAGTGCGACCGTCGTCAACCTCTTACCCTGAACCCATCCGACCATGCTGCTCATCCCTGCCATCGACCTGAAAGACGGTCACTGTGTACGCCTGAAACAAGGCGACATGGAGCTCGCCACCGTATTTTCGAAAGACCCCGCCGACATGGCGCTGCACTGGCTCAAGGCTGGCGCGCGCCGTTTGCACCTGGTCGACTTGAATGGTGCCTTTGCCGGCAAGCCCAAGAATGAAGATGCGGTCAAATCGATATTGCAAGTGGTCCAGCAATTCGCGTTGGACAATGGCATCGATCAAATTCCGGTGCAACTCGGTGGCGGCATCCGCGACCTCGACACCATCGAGCGCTATCTGGACGCCGGCATCAGCTACGTCATCATCGGCACCGCCGCCGTCAGGAATCCCGGCTTCGTCCAGGATGCCTGCAGCGCCTTTCCGGGCCATATCATCGTCGGCTTGGATGCCAAGGATGGCAAGGTCGCCACCGATGGCTGGAGCAAGATGTCCGGTCATGAAGTGATCGACCTGGCCAAGAAATTCGAGACGTACGGCGTTGAATCCATCATTTACACCGACATCGGACGCGACGGCATGATGGGCGGCGTCAACATCGACGCCACCGTCAAGCTGGCGCAAGCGGTCAAGATGCCGGTCATCGCTTCGGGCGGCGTGCACGTGATCGGCGATGTCGAGGCGCTGTGCGCGGTGCAGGGCGAAGGCATAGCAGCGGTCATCTGCGGGCGCTCGATCTACGAAGGCACGCTGGACCTGGCATCGGCCCAGCTGCGCGCCGACGACTTGACGCAAGCCGCGTCCAACTGAGAGATACCATGCTTGCAAAACGCATCATCCCGTGCCTGGACGTGACCAACGGTCGCGTCGTCAAGGGCATCAATTTCACCGAGTTGCGCGATGCCGGCGACCCGGTCGAGATCGCCCGCCGTTACGATGAGCAAGGCGCCGACGAGCTGACCTTTCTCGACATCACGGCGTCGAGCGACAAGCGCGACTTGATTTTGCACATCATCGAAGCCGTGGCTTCGCAAGTGTTCATTCCGTTGACGGTGGGCGGAGGCGTGCGCGTGGTCGAAGATGTGCGTCGCCTGCTCAACGCCGGCGCCGACAAGGTCAGCATGAATACCTCGGCCGTGACCAATCCGCAACTGGTGTTCGATGCGTCGCAAAAGCATGGTTCGCAGTGCATCGTGGTGGCGATCGACGCCAAGCGCAGCGCGCACGGGCACTGGGAAGTGTATACCCACGGCGGGCGCACGGCGACCGGCCTCGATGCGGTCGAGTGGGCGCAAAAGATGGAAAGCCTGGGTGCCGGCGAAATTTTGCTCACCAGCATGGATCGCGACGGCACCAAGGTCGGTTTTGACCTGAACTTGACGCGCGCGGTATCGGATGCGGTCGGCATTCCGGTCATCGCCTCGGGCGGCGTGGGCAGCTTGCAAGACCTGGCCGACGGCATCACGCTCGGGCACGCCGATGCGGTCTTGGCCGCCAGTATTTTCCACTATGGCCAGCATACGGTGCAGGAAGCCAAGCGCTTCATGGCGCAGCAAGGCATACCGATGCGGCTGGCTTGAATTTGAATAGGTAGGTGCAGTCGATATGACAACTGAAACTGAAAAAGAAATAACCATCCCCCATCCCAGCGCCTGGCTCAACAAGGTCAAGTGGGATGAGCAGGGCCTGGTGCCGGTGATCGCCCAGGAAGCGCACAGCAATGACGTGCTGATGTTCGCATGGATGAACCGCACCGCCTTGACCATGACGGTCGAACTGGGCGAGGCCGTTTACTGGAGCCGTTCGCGCAAGAAGCTGTGGCACAAGGGCGAGGAATCGGGCAATACCCAAAAGGTGCTGGAAATACGGATCGATTGCGACCAGGATGTCGTGCTGCTCAAGATCGAACAAACCGGCGGCGTCGCCTGCCACACCGGACGCCATTCGTGCTTTTTCCAGAAACTCGATGTCGTTCTGGGATGGCAAGCCACCGAGCCGGTGTTGCAAGATCCGGCCACCATGTATGCTGCAGCACCAAGCACAGGATTGAAAAAATGAGCCATAGCGAGATCAACGCCGACCAGATCGACCAGGTCGATATTTTGGGCCGTCTGGCCGACATCATCGAATCGCGCAAACTGGCCAACGGCGGCGACCCGGCCACCTCGTATGTGGCGCGCCTGTTCGCCAAGGGCGACGATGCGATTTTGAAAAAAATCGGCGAAGAAGCGACCGAAACCGTGATGGCGGCGAAAGATGCGCGCCATGACGGCGAGTCGTCGAAGGTGCTGTATGAATGCGCCGACCTGTGGTTTCACTCGTTGATCATGCTGGCCCAGTTCGATCTGCGGCCACAGCAGGTGCTGGACGAATTGGCGCGGCGCGAGGGCTTGTCGGGCCTCGAAGAAAAAGCGGCGCGCAAGGATGTGCTGCGCGACCATGATGAATCGAACAAACACTAGCCTGGAGTTGCGATGTCGAACTGCCTCTTTTGCAAGATTGTCGCCAAACAGATCCCGTCTGCCATCGTCTACGAAGATGACGATTTGCTCGCGTTCAAGGACATCAACCCGGCCGCGCCGGTGCATTTGCTGGTGATACCGAAGCAGCATGTGGCGACGCTGTCGGGCTGCGACGAGAGCCACACTGCGGTGCTGGGGAAAATGCTGGCGCTGGTGCCGAAGCTGGCGCTCGAATTTGGCTGCGCCGTCACGGTCGGCGCCGATGGCACGGTTGGCGGTGGTTACAAGACGCTGATCAACAGCGGTCCCGACGGCGGGCAGGAGGTGTATCACCTGCATCTGCACCTGTATGGCGGCCCGCGGCCGTGGCGCAGCCCGGGCTGAAGCAGGTCAGCGCAGTGCGATATCCGCATGACGGCAGCATGACAGCGCCGCATCGCTTATACTGCGTTTAGTCAGACAACCCTGCAATCTGGTTCGACGAATCTGCATTTTTGTGTGACAACCGTTTTTTGGGGCGCTTTCGCCCGGCTAGGAGAAGATCATGGGTTCATTTAGTATTTGGCACTGGCTGATCGTGCTGGTGGTGGTGATGCTGGTGTTCGGCACCAAGAAAATCGGCAACATGGGCGCCGACATCGGCAAGGCCGTCAAGGGC
>CANFGA010000373.1 GCA_947446335.1 Oxalobacteraceae bacterium
ACCCAGGCCAGCGCAAAGGGCATCACGGCGGCGAACAGCATCAAGCGCCAGTGCTTGAATGGCAGCGGCGAACAGACTTTGGCGGTGCATAATCCCATTTCCAGCAAAAACAACGCCAGCATCGTGTTGAAGCCGTCGAGCAAGATCGGTTTCAGCGAAGCCAGTCCGACCGGGCCATACAGGTAGCCGATCAGAACACCGCCGCCCAGCAGCAGCACGCCGCGGCTGGTCAATGCCTCGCGCAAGATGTTGTTGTCTGCTTTTTCTTTATTGTTTGCTGCGCTGCCGGCAGCGCTGTGGCGGCGGTGGAACCACAGCATGACGAGGATGGCCGGCAGTTCGAGCACCACCAGATACAGCGTGGTTTGAGGATTGATCGGCAAGCCGGATCGTTCCACCAGCGTCAGCACGACGGCGAAGGTGCCGGCGCTGACCGAGCCGTAGTGCGCTGCGATGCTGACGGCGTCGTCGAGCGGCAAGCCGACCCACCGCCGCAAGATCGGATAGCACACCAGCGGCAGCATCAATCCGAGCGCGGCGATCGCCAGCAATTGGGTCAGCATGCCAACGTCGAACTTGCCATGCAGTGCCATCCCGCCCTTCAAGCCGAGCACCAGCATCAGCAAGATCGATAGCGTTTCATAAATCGATGGCGGCACTTTCAGATCCGATTTGATCAAGCCTGCCAACAAGCCCAGTGCAAAAAAAGCGATCACGATATCGGGCATCTTGCTCTTTCGTCGAGTGAATCAAGATGGCGATTGTGAGGGCAATGGGGTATATTGAGTTATAAATTGTTTGATACAATCATATTGATAATCGTCTATGAATATCCGCCATCTCAGCTTTCGTTTGTTGCAGGTCTACATACAGGTAGTGCGCCTTGGCACTGTCTCGGCGGCGGCGCGCGCCCTGCATTTGACGCAGCCGACGGTGTCATTGCAGTTGAAAAAACTGGCGGAAGCGGTCGATGAGCCCTTGTTCGACAGCCGCGACGGTCGCATGGTCACTACCCTGATCGGCGACGAACTGTATCTCGCCGCTTGCGATGTGCTGGGGCGTTTCGAGGACTTCAACAGCTTTCTCGAGCAAGCCCGCAGCGGCCATTCTGGCAATCTGAGCATCGGCATCGTCACGACGGCCAAATATGTCGTGCCGCGCATTCTGGGCGCGTTTTATCGCCAGTTCCCGAACGTCAATGTCACGCTCAACATCGGCAACCGGGAGCACATCCTGGGCCGCTTCGCCAGGCAAGAAGATGATTTGTATGTGTTCAGCCATCCACCGAGCGGGGTGGCTGTGCAAGCGAGGCGCATCTTGCGCAATCCTTTGCAAGTGATTGCGCCGCTCGATCACTGGGCCGTCGGCAAACAGTCGCTCGGCTTTGCTGATTTGCAGCGCGAGCGTTTCCTGATCCGAGAGCCAGGATCGGCTACCCGGATGATGTTCGAGTCCTGGCTGATCAACAATGGCATGCAGCTGGGCGCGACGATGCAAATCGAGAGCAACGAGGCGATTCGTCTCAGTGTCGCGGCCGGCCTGGGTTTGTCGGTAATTTCGGCTCACACGCTGCAAGAAGGGCGCGAACAACTCGCCATCTTGTCGGTCGATGGGTTTCCGCTGGAAAGCAACTGGTATCTGGTGACCAGAAAAGATCGCCGCCTGCACTACGCGGCGCTGCAATTGATCCAGTTCATGGCTGATAATTTGCATCACTGCGTCGATCCGGCCATGGTCGCGGCCGACATCGCCAGCCTGGCACGGCATTTTTCTTGCGCTGCGCCGACCTGAAACAGGGGCGACGCCACTTGAAAAGGCCCTCGATCAGCAGGCGCTTACGGTTGCACGCGCCCGATGACCGTCAAGCCCGATGCACCAGGCTTGACGATCACGCCGGCGCCCGATGCCGGAAAGATGCCGGTCAGGGCCGTGATGTTGACTTGATGTGTGATCACGACCAGCACGCCGGGGCCTTGCCAGCGCTGCAGCAGTTGCAAGGCTGCCGCAGTTTGTTCTTCGCTGCGCGCCGAGTCTTCAAAAAATGAATTGAAGGGCGCGCTGTCGCTGGCCAAGCCAGGAAAAGCCAGTTGCGCTGTCTCGCGCGTGCGGCACCACTGCGAGTTCAAGACCTGGGTCACGGCGATGTTTTTTTGACGAAACTGCTCGCCGATGCGGCGCGCCTGTTCGCGCCCGCTCGCATCGAGGTTGCGCTGGGTCGCGCAATCTTTCAGCGTGAAATTTTCCGGGTCGCCGATGCCAGGCGCGTTGGCGTGGCGAAACAGGACAACCGTGCCCTCTTGCAGCGCAGGCCAGTCGGACTGGGCCTGCGCCGGAGCGGCGATCAGCAGCAGCGGTGCCAGCAGCAGCAGCAGCGCGCTGCGGCGCCGGCTCAGGTGTGAACGCTCAGGCCCAAGATCAGGCGACTTCATGCATCCAGCCATGCGTGTCGGCTGCGGTGCCGTGCTGGATCGCCAGCAGCGCATCGCGCAGCGCCATCGTGACCGGGCCGTTTTCACCGTTGTTGATGGCCATCGTGAAGCCGTTGGCCTTCACTTCGCCAACCGGGGTGATGACGGCGGCTGTGCCGCAGGCAAACACTTCGGTCATGCGACCGGCGGCGATGTCATCGCGCCATTGCTGGACCGTGAGGCGGCGTTCCTCGGCTTCGAAACCGAGATCCATGGCCAGGTCGAGCAAGCTGCGGCGCGTGATGCCCGGCAGCAAGGTGCCGGTCAATTCAGGCGTGACGATGATGGTCTTGCCCTCTTCCTGGTAGACGAAAAACAGATTCATGCCGCCCATCTCTTCAATGTAGCAGCGCTCGACGGCGTCGAGCCAGATGACCTGGTCGCAGCCCTTGTCCTGGGCTTGCGCCTGTGCCAGCAAGCTGGCGGCGTAATTGCCGGCGCACTTGGCTTCGCCGGTCCCGCCGGGAGCGGCGCGCACAAAATCTTCGCTGATCCAGACCGTCACCGGCTTCACGCCATTGGGAAAATAGGCGCCGGCTGGCGATGCGATCAGGACGAACAGATATTCGTGCGCGGGACGCACGCCCAGGTAGGGATCGGTGGCGATCATCAATGGGCGCAGATACAGGCTTTCACCGATGTTCTTCGGCACCCACGCGCAGTCGAGGCGGATCAAGGCATCGGCCGCCTCCAGAAACAGGTCGACCGGTATGGCCGGCATTGCCAGCCGAGCGGCGCTGCGGTTGAAGCGCTCGCCATTGGCTTGCGGGCGGAACGTCTTGATGCCGCCGTCCGGTTGGGCAAAGGCCTTGAATCCTTCGAAAATGGCTTGGCCGTAATGCAGCACTGAAGCGGCAGGATCGAGGCTGAGCGGGCCGTAAGCCTTGACTTCGCCTTGCTGCCAGGCGCCATCGCGGTAGGAGATGAGCACCATGTGATCGCTGAAGGTGCGGCCGAAACTGAGATGCTGCAGGCGCTCGGCGCGCTCGGCGTCGGACAAGATGGCAGTGGAAGGGTGGATTTGCAGGCGAGGTGTGGGCAGTGTCATGAATGTTCCAAAAAAGGTGGTGTCGGCGCCTGAATGCGGCGCGATCGATATGGTTTCAATATAGTTTGTATCTTACACTTTGCAGTGGCTGCTCTCTAAGCGATATCGAGCGCTGCGTAGGCGGCGCCGACGACATCCGGGCCGTACAAGCGCTCCAGGCGGCGCACGGTGAAGTGGCCGCGCGCCATGTCCTGGAAATGGTTGATGAACAGCATGTTGACCAGCGCGCCGCCGGCGGCGCCGATCACGGGCACCATCATGGCCGCCGCCTTTTGCGAGACCTGGACATTGAACTTGACCGCGATCTGGGCGATCAGGCGCACGATCGCGGGTGCGCCTTCGTTGGCCACGGTCATCGTCGACAGATAGGCAGTCGCTTCCGACATCGCCCGCGCGAGCGCGATGCGGGCGGCGTAGTAGCCCGATTCGGCTGCGTCGTCGGCGCTCGATTTTCCGCCCAGCGAAAACACCATCAGGCAAGCGAGTTGCGCCTCGCCGCTATCGAGACGCTCGCCGTTGGCGCGCCCGATGTCGGCGATCGAGCGCAGCATGATGACGGTCGACAGCGGCAGTTCGAGCGTGAGTCCGGCCAGGCCGAAGGCGCC
>CANFGA010000374.1 GCA_947446335.1 Oxalobacteraceae bacterium
GACGCACCCAGGATCGTGAAAAATGCACGCACGGTGAAGCCCAGATTGGCCACGCCGTGGCGCAGCCAGATGCCGATGCCGGCCAGCAGATCGAGGATCATCGCGCCGCTCCCAGACCCAGGTCGTCGGCCAGCGACTTGCCCGGATAATGAAATGGCACCGGACCGTCTGCTTCGGCATTGACGAATTGCTTGACGTAAGGATGGGTCGACGCCAGCATTTCATCGGGCGTGCCGCCGGCGACGATCTTGCCAGCGGACAGGAAATAGACGTAATCGGCGATCGCGAAACATTCATGCACATCGTGCGTGACCAGGATCGAAGTCGATCCGAGCGCATCGTTGAGATTGCGGATCAAGTTGGCGGTGACGCCCATCGAAATCGGATCGAGACCGGCAAACGGCTCATCGTACATGATCAATTGCGGATCGAGGGCGATGGCGCGCGCCAGCGCGACGCGGCGCCCCATGCCGCCCGATATCTCTGCCGGCTTCAGTTTGGCCGCATTGCGCAGACCCACGGCGTGCAGCTTCATCAGCACCAGATCGCGGATCAGTTCCTCGGGCAAGTCGGTGTTCTCGCGCAACGGGAAAGCCACGTTGTCAAAAGCAGTCAGGTCGGTGAACAAGGCGCCGTGCTGGAACAGCATGCCCATCGTGCGGCGCATCTGATACAGCTGGTCAGTATTGAGCTTGTGCACGATCTGGCCATCGACGCTGACCGAGCCGGAAGAGGGCCGCAACTGGCCGCCGATCAGGCGCAAGACGGTCGTCTTGCCGCTGCCTGAGCCGCCCATGACGGCCACCACTTTTCCACGCGGGAAATCCATGCGGAGGCCCGACAGGATGGAGCGAGGTCCGTAGGCGAAGTGCAGATCGCGGATTTCGACAAGATTGGGCACGATGATAGCCATTGTTTTTAATGTCGCATTGTAGTGCAGAAAGCTCAATGCCGGCTGGCGCGCGCCGCTTTTGGCGAACGCGTCAGATGAAAATACAACGCCCGATGCACTTAATCGGCGAGCGATCCAAAGAAAAGAATCATGCAGCCATTCAGTTCCAGCATTTCTTCGATGAACTGGGACGTGGCATACGACAATACGGGGAAGATCTGCTTGTCGAAGGGCCAGCTCGCCACCAGCAGCGCGCCGCCCAGCATCGTCAGCAGCACCATCGGCATCGCGAACATGGCGCGGCGCTGGCTCCATAGCGGCTTCACCCGCGGCGCCACAAACATCAGCAGCGCAATCCACAAGGCGACGCCGAACAGGCGCAGCGCCTGTTCCAGCTGGGCCCATCCCTGCGCGGTGCCGAAGCGGTCGATATCGACTTCGCGCAGCAGGAATGAATAGCTCAGCAAGGCCAGGCCGGCATGCAGCAGAAATTTCAGGGTCAGCGCAGTGTTTTTCAGGCGCCAGGCGCGCAAGCTCGATACGCAGCACACCAGCACCAGAAAGCCGCCTTGAGCTTGTTCCAGGAAATGATTTTCCCGGGCTTGCAAGTAACCGGCTTGCCACAGGGCCACGGCCAGAAGGTTGCCTGCCAGCAGCAAACTTGCCGGAAGGATCCAGTTGCGATCGTGAGAATCGCGGTGCGCGCACAAGGTCGACATGGTCATCTGCATCAACATTTATAATATTTGGACGAATATTATAGTGTTTCTTGCAAAAAATTAAATCCGGCGGCCGTTTTTGCCGTGCAGGCGATGGCGCGGCCGCCCTTGCTTCAGCGCGGCAAGACCGATGCGCCCATCAAGAACTCGTCGACCGCGCGGGCGCACTGGCGTCCTTCGCGGATCGCCCAGACCACCAGCGATTGGCCGCGCCGCACATCGCCGGCAGCGAACACCTTGGCGACCGAAGTCTGGTAGCAGGCATCGCCATCGGTCGTCGCCTTGGCATTGCCGCGGCTGTCTTTCTCGACGCCGAACGCGTCGAGCACCTGCTGCACCGGTGATACGAAACCCATCGCCAGCAAGACCAGATCGGCCTTCATCTCGAATTCCGAATCGGGCACTTCGATCATCTTGCCATCCTTCCACTCGACGCGGCAGGCGATCAGCTTGTCGACCTTGCCGCCCTTGCCTTCGAAGCGCTTGGTGGCGACCGCCCAGTCGCGCTCGCAGCCTTCCTGGTGCGACGACGAGGTGCGCAGCTTGGTCGGCCAGTAAGGCCAGACCAGCGGCTTGTTTTCCTGCTCCGGCGGTTGCGGCATCAGTTCGAACTGGGCTACCGATGCGGCACCGTGGCGGTTCGAGGTGCCCACGCAATCGGAGCCGGTGTCGCCGCCGCCGATGACGACGACATGCTTGCCGCTGGCCTTGATCTGATCCTTGACCTTGTCGCCGGCGTTGACCTTGTTTTGCAGTGGCAAGAAATCCATCGCGAAATGCACGCCTTTCAGCGCGCGCCCCGGCACCGGCAAGTCGCGCGGCTGCTCTGCGCCGCCGGCGATGATGACGGCGTCGAAATCCCTGGCCAGGTCTTCAGGGAAGATCGTTTCCTTGGCCCAATTGTTGACATTGGCAGGGAAATCCTTGCCGACCATGACGCTGGTGCGGAACTTGACGCCTTCGGCGATCATTTGCTCGACGCGCAAGTCGATGTGCGATTTTTCCATCTTGAAATCGGGGATGCCGTAGCGCAGCAAGCCGCCGATGCGGTCACTCTTTTCGAACACCGTCACCGCATGGCCGGCGCGCGCCAATTGCTGCGCCGCCGCCAGGCCGGCCGGACCGGAACCGACGATCGCGATCTTCTTGCCGGTACTGCAGGTAGGCAATTGCGGCACCACCCAGCCATGCTCCCAGCCCATGTCGATGATCTTGTGCTCGATCGACTTGATGCCCACGGCATCGTCGTTGATGCCCAGCGTGCAAGCCGATTCGCACGGCGCGGGGCAAACCCGGCCAGTGAATTCAGGAAAGTTATTAGTCGAATGTAAAGTATCGAGCGCAGCGCGGTAATTGCCGCGGAACACCAGATCATTCCAATCCGGGATGATGTTATTGACCGGGCAACCGGTGGTACAGAATGGAATGCCGCAATCCATGCAGCGTGCGCCCTGGACCTTGGCTTGTTCGTCGCTCAGGTGCAGCACGAATTCCTGATAGTTCTTGACCCGCGAGGCGGGCTCGAGATAAGCCTCGTCCTGGCGCTTGAATTCCATGAAACCGGTAATTTTACCCACGATAATCCTTTAGAGTGTTGCTGGCGGGAGCGAGCTAGCCTGGCTCGAACGCTCCCGTGTCATCGATGTCAGGCAGCGACCGGCTGTGCTTCGAGTGCGGCGTTGTCGGCCATCTCGATCAGGGCGCGCTTGTATTCGCTAGGGAAGACCTTGACGAACTTGGCGCGCGCATGGCTCCAGTCGTCGAGCAAGAAGCGCGCGCGCGTGCTGCCGGTGTGCTTGAAGTGGCGTTCGATCAGGCGCTTCAGGATCACCTCGTCGGCTTCCGGTTCGCCATCGCGGTGCTGGCTATGCCACGAAGCGCGGTCCAGTTGCTGTTCGGTCGCGCTTTGCACCGGTTCCAGGCTGACCATCGCCGTGTTGCAGCGCTGCGCGAAATCGGTCTCCGGATCGTAGACATAGGCGATGCCGCCCGACATGCCGGCGGCGAAGTTGCGCCCGGTCTCGCCCAGCACCACGACGGTGCCGCCGGTCATGTATTCGCAGCCATGGTCGCCCACGCCCTCGACCACCGCCGTGGCGCCCGAATTGCGCACCGCGAAACGTTCACCGGCCACGCCGTTGAAGAAGGCTTCGCCGGCGGTTGCGCCGTACAGCACAGTATTGCCGGCGATGATGTTGTCGACTGCGCGGCCGCGGAACTCGGTATTGGGACGCACGATGATGCGACCGCCCGAGAGACCCTTGCCGACATAGTCATTGCCCTCGCCGACCAGGTCGAGCGTGATGCCGTGCGCCAGGAAGGCCCCGGCCGACTGGCCTGCGGTGCCTTGCAACTGGATGTGGATGGTGTCGTCGGGCAAGCCGGCATGGCCATAGCGCTGCGCCACTTCACCCGAGAGCATGGTGCCGACGGTGCGGTTCAGGTTGCGCACCGGCGAAATGAACGAGACCCGCTCGCCTTTTTCCAGCGC
>CANFGA010000375.1 GCA_947446335.1 Oxalobacteraceae bacterium
CTCGACAAATCCAGCCCCGGCACCACCTTGCACCCCGCCGCCATCACCCACAACAGCGGCCCGAACCCGGCCAGCACATAGGCGCCGATCGCCTCACCATCTGGCCCGATCACACGGAACGTTGTCCCCCTGGCGATCAAGCTGCCCAGGTCGATCACGCCGGCGCGATCCGCTTTCAACGCGATCAAGTCCAGGAAGTGGCTCACCTGGCCGGCCTCGCACCGTTCGGCCCGGATCATCGACGCTTCATGTACAAATAGAGCGCGACGGCGCCGGCCAGATACAGCGGATTGATACCGCCGAGCAGCCCGGCCACCGCCGCCGCAGCCGGCGCCGGTTGCGATTGCTGCGTCGCGTTGGCATCCTTGCTGCCCGATGCCGTCAGCGCCGCAGCATCACTATGCTGATTGATGATCCAGCCCGAGTTATCGAACGTGAACGGGTTCGACAACTGCGAAGAAATCCCGTTGTTGGCCGATGCACCAGACGGCCCGCCGCCACCAGCCGACAGGCTTAACGGCATCATCGGCATGCCGGCCATCAGCGAATCACCAGAAAATACACGGCTGCAGCAATCAACAGCATGGTGCGCGTCTGGTTTGCCCGCGCCGCCGATGCCGATGCAGCCGTTACCAACTGCCCGTTCTGGAATTTTGCGCCGGCGCTGGCCGACACCGCCGCTTGCGCGGCGCCCCGGATACCGCTCATCAGCACCGCGCCCCAATCTTGGCTATCTGCAGCGGCGCCACCGTTGAGCATGTCGGCCGACATCGCTGCATAGTTCGCGCCATCGCCGTACAGCGCCGAGTTAGCGTAATCGTCCATGCGATCCCCTTTACAGATTGGTCGGCACGTCCAGCACTTCGACAACAGCATTGATCGTGCCGCCGCCGACGTCGGTCAAGAACGTGTTGAACTCGAACGAGTCATAGACCTGGCCGGATTGCGTATTGCGGATCGTCGCAACGTGCGCATCGTGATTGTCATCGACGATGAAATCGACCACGAACACGTTGGCTTGCGGAACTTTTTTGAATTGCGCTTGATCGAATCGGTTATCGAGATCCGACTGATCGAACATCACCAAGCCGTTTTTCTTGACCTCGACGCGGCTTGCGTTGCCGTTGGTCGTCGCCGTGTAGTTGGTCCCGGTGTAGAACAGCCACACCCGCTTGAGCAGCGCGCCGCGCAGCGAGATCGGCAGTGTGAATTTGCCGGCGCTGGCTTGCGCAAACGGGAACGCAAGGTATTTCAGCACCCACGGATTGCCCTGGCGCTGCTCGAAATAGCCGACGCCGGAAATCGTCGGCGCCACAGCCGTTGCGTTGATGTAGATTTCAACGAACACTTCACCGATTGGCAACAGCGTCATCAAATCCAGGCCGCCAACTTCCTTGACCGGGAAAATTGCTTGCGTGCGCTCTGTCCAGTCCAGCATCAAGTATTTCGACGAGTCGGCGCCGTTCTTGTAGTTGTTGACCGCATTCAGCTGCGCATAGGTCAAATCCCAGATCACGCGCGGCCCGACCTTGACGCGCACGCGGTCGATCTTGGTCTTGTCGAACGTGGTCCCGCCCAAGGCGAGCTTAATGCCGACGAGCGTGAACTCTTCAGCGGGAATGCGGATTGTGGCAATCGATCCAGCGGCGACGCCGACGGGTTGCTGCAGGGGTTTATTGAACATTTCTTATTGTCCGTTCAGTGCTGTTTGTACGATGTTTCGGGTTGCCGGCACCTGGTTTAATACCCAGATCACCGCCAACGTCATGAGCGCCGCCTTTACTGCCGATTCAATGCTGCCCATCAGCCTGGCAAGAACGCGTCAAGAGGGTTGGCCGGCACTTTGTTGTTCAGGTACTTTGCGACGCCGACGACGGCCAAAATAAACAGCGCTTGCTTCAGATAAGCATTCATTTTTTTGCCTTTCAGGCTCAGGTATTCGAATCACGAATTATTTTTTTCAGACTCGGAAATTGCGCGATGATGAGCGCAGAAATGATGATCGCCGCCAGCGTCGCCAGCGTTTCTTGCGTCAATTTTTCGAGTGATGGGAGATATTTCATAGCCCCGAATGTACCCGCCCTGGAGCATGAAAAACAGACCCGGCGCCGCCCCTACGGGTACGGGTACGCCTACAGGGAAATCAGTAGATTTTTTCGGTCTTTTTGCTGCGCGATTGCGTGGTTTTTTCGTCAGGCCCGGCCATGTCTTGCTCGCGCACTCTGCCGGCGATTGACACGTCGCCCTTGACCAGCCGGCGCCCTTCCCTGTGCCACTCCATGAAATGCAGATCGGGCAGCGCCTTTATCTGGTCCGTCTTGATGTCCATGCACTCGGCCACGGATTTCCTGTGCGACTCTTTCGCCAAAAAACCGACGTGCATCAGCGTCGCATTACTCAAGAACGACTTGTCGATTTGCGCCGGGAATTGCGAACAGCCGATGACGTGGACACCCTCATGCCGGCCCGAATTGCACATGCGGCGCCACAAAGGCGGGGCATAGCTGGCGGTCGTGAAGTTGCTCAATTCCTCGACCAAGAACACGCAATTGCGCGACGCATAGGCAAGCTGGCACGCAAGGTCGAAGATTTTGGCGAAGTGCTTTGCGTCGCATGTCTTCGGGAACACGTAGCGCACCCGGTACGGCCCGTTTGCGCCCGCCGCCGCCACAGCCTCGGCCATGGCCTTGGCGCTGGTCACAGCCACCGCAAAAGCGCCGTACTCGTCTTGCGGATCGAGGATCAAAATCCGCGACGGTTTCAGCGTGCGCAATTGCGATTTGAGCCACAGCCCCTTGCCGGTACCGGACTGTCCCATGACGGCCCAGATTCGGGCCTTGTTCTCAACCGCCACTTGGCACGTCCTCCATCGCCGCCGCCGCATCGACTTTGCGCTTGCGGTAGGCCAGCACTGCCGGCATGGCGAACCCGAAGCCGACAACGGCAAGCCCGATTTCAGGCGACATCGTGTTACCGCTCCATCCGTATTTTTCAGCCACTGGCACGAACGCGCGCGCCAGGTCCATGCACCGATCATCGCTGTAGCTGTCAGCCGTTTCCGGCAGAATGGTTTTTGCGATCATGGCGATGATGGCCGGGACGAACATCCATTCCATCGCCGCCGCATCAGGATCGACTTGCACGATGTTGCCACGCGCATCGATCTGGCCCGCCGCTTCGGCTTCGGCATGCTCGGCAGCGCCGCTATCGATGCTGGCGCCGGCCCGTATCAGCGCTTCCATGTCCAGCCCTACCTCGACAGGGCTATCCATGCGCGCCCCCGAACAGGCCGAACAGGCCCGAAGGTTTAGGCGATGGCGTAGGCGTAGGCTTTTGAACCACTACAGGGACGATTTTCCCTGTAGGCGTAGGCGCCGGGATTTCCGGCGCCGGCTGGTCAATCTTGTCCAGGCGCGTCAGCGCGGCCAGCGCTCGCGCCTGGCCCTCATTCTTTGTGTGCTGCATGCAGCCGCAGCCCGGACAGTAGGCATAGGGATAAGCGGTTTTCCCTTCCTCCTTGTCCGTTTTTATCTTGACGTGCGCGGCATCATGGCCGCAGCGCAGTGGGCAGACCGTGCGCCCTATGATTTTGCTTGCCATGATGCCGGTCCTTTACTGTGCTGCCGGCGCTGGCGCCGATGCTTGTTCTTCGACTTCCGGCGCTGCCGGCGCTGGCGCGTCAAGCGGCACAACCTGGACGACCTTGCTTGCTTCGGTCATCAGCGTTGCGACACCCGCCGCAATCGCATTCAGCCGCGAATTGATGCTGTTGATGGCATCCAGGCCAGCGGCCATCATTTCCGGCGATGCGGTCACCACAGCCGGCGCCGCTGCCGTCGGCGCGACATAGCCGACGATCACATCGACCAGTTCATTTTTTGCCGCACTGAACACGCTACTGCCCTCGCTACGCACGCGGTCATCATCCTGCAACCGTTGCATCTGTTCCAAAATCCATTTCAAGCGATCGATCATTTTGTCATTTCCTTTTCGAGTTTTTGAAGACGCGCTTCAAGCGCGTCGATTTTTGCAGCCATGTCCAATTGGACCTCTTTAAAACCTGGCGGCAAATAATGCGCCGCCAGCGCACTCAGCTTCGATA
>CANFGA010000376.1 GCA_947446335.1 Oxalobacteraceae bacterium
CGCGCCGGCGCGGCCCCGCAAAGTGGCGCAGCCACGCTATGGCAATCGTTTTACGGCCGAGAAGTCATCTGCACTGCAGCGCCATTCGACCCTGCCTGCGTGACATTGATGGATTTTCGTGGCACCGACCCGAAACGCATCTTGTTCAGCTACGTGCTGCCGCTATCAAAACATCATGCGCTGATCGAAGTGACCCAATTCGGACCGGTACCGCTCGGCCCGGAGCAACTTGAAACAGAGCTCGAACTGGCCATTGCCACGCATACCGGCGGTGCCGCGTTTCAAGTACTGCGCAGCGAACACGGCATGCTGCCAATGGGATTGACGGCATCGGATACCTCGCTTGATCCGACTTACGTCCATGCGGGCATACTGCAAGGGGCAGCGCGCCCGGCGACCGGCTATGCATTCCAGCGCATCCAGCGCTGGGCTGATTGCTGCGCGCGCCGGCTTGGCAAAGGTGACTTGCCAGTCGGTCACGCTGCCGATGCGATGCTGCTGCGCACATTGGACAGCTTGTTCCTGTCGCTGCTGCGGGCACGACCGGAGATCGCACCTGCGCTGTTTCTGCGCTTGTTCGAAGCCGTCGACAGCGCTTGCCTGACGCGTTTTTTGAGCGAGCAAGGCAGCTTGCTCGACCATGCACGGATCGTTACCGCCTTGCCAGCGCGCCCATTCCTGCGTCATGTTCCGCTTGCACTCAAAGAGCTCGCTGCGCGCCGCGCAGCGATGCCAGCATGACAGCACTGCGTCTTCAGGGATGGCTGTTTTGCACCATCGCCATCGGTGTCGCTGGCGTGGCACTGGTCGCTGGCGATGCGTTGACACTGAGCTTTGGCAGCACAACGGGACTGCTGCTGGCAGTGCTGATCTTGCTGCTGGGAGTGCCACACGGTGCATTCGACACGATATTTGCCAAGAAACTGCACGGCGTGCACGGCTGGCTCGGCTGGCTCGTCTTTAGTCTGGCTTATCTGAGTTTATCCCTGCTGGTATTGCTGGCATGGCGCCATGCACCACCGTTATTTCTGACGGGCTTTTTAATGCTGTCAGCGCTGCATTTTTCAGGCGACCTGGCAACTGGCACCCATTTTGTAGCGCGTTTGCTATATGGCGGCACCATGATGGTGCTACCGGCGTTGCTGCATGAAAACGAGATGGCGCGCCTGTTTTCATTCCTGGTGGCGCCGCAAGCAGCACTCGCATTGGCCGCTTTTTTGCACGAGATCAGTTGGCCATGGCTGCTGGCAACAACGCTGGCAGCAGCTTGGCAAATGCGCACGCACTATTTGAGCGGTTTCGAAATGGCGGCTGCGGCGCTGCTGGCGTTGCTGGCGCCGCCATTGCTGGCATTCACCGTGTTCTTTTGCACTATGCACAGCGCCCGCCACATCGTGCGCACCTGGCACTATGCAGGAACCGGATCGATAGCGCATCTGATCCGAGCCGCCCTGCTCCCCATGCTGGGCACGCTGATTCTTGGCGGCGCTGCCGCATACTTCTTGCGTACCGAGCCACTTGAAGCAAGCATGATGCAATTGGTCTTTGTCGGCCTGGCGGCACTGACAGTGCCACACATGGCACTGGTGGAGCAGGTGCGTTGGCGTAACTGAAAGAACGACGAGTGCACAATCAATACGCGACGAATGCGCAACGTGTACCTTGGAGCCCGTTGAACCATCAGGACCTGCACCTGATCGGTTGACTGCCGATCGAGCGCAGCGTCCCCGGACGATTGTGGCGAACCGCTGAACCAATGCGATGGCGCATCGGTGCGGTGAATTTTTTGATCTCAGATCGCCGTCCCGGCTGAAGTTGCCTACGGCGCCACGGCATGCGCAAGCGGCACCAGTTCGACCCGGTCGATGACTGACTTGCCCAGGAAAAACATGCCTAAATAAAAGGCTGACAAAGCGACAAAGGCGGCCGCGTTGATAGCGTTGTTCATGGATCTGTTCCTTGTCAGTGATGAAACGTCGGTCCGGTATTGGCGCGCGCGACAGGTCGCTGCGGATGGGCAAACTCAAGTGGTGTTCTGGTGAAGTTTTGTATTGCTGCAGATGCGCTAACCGGCGCAAGCAGGCCGTCAGCGATCGGCGATCAAGCGGCGGCGGGAGGGCCGAGCGGATGGGCCGCGGACCAGGAAAACAGGGGCGATGGGGAATGGTAAAAAAGCGCGGGAAACAGATCGTGTCCGCCCTGAATCGCAAACAGCATGGTCGATGGCGCAGGCAAGGCGAAGGTGCCGGCATGGGTCATGCAAAACGGACAGTGTTCCAGATGGTGCAGCGGCGTATCGGTCGACGGATCTTCTGCGGAAAATTGCGCGCCAGCGACGGTGCTGGCAACGGCGCTGGCGACATCGGTGGAGATCCACCGGCTACCGCTGGCCGAACAGATTTCGATCATCTTCGATGGACCGGCCATCCTGGACAAGGCGTGGGAAACCGAAGGAGCGAGCGCATTGAGCAAGATCGCGCAACACGCGATCCAGATCTGCAGCCGTTTTCTTCCGAGCATTTTTACCATGCCGCAGATTACAGCAAGCGCTGACGATTGTTGAGCGAGCATGATTGAAGCAAAATTCATTTCAAAAAACAGATTCAGTGCAACACCTGCCCCCTAAAAACTGCTCGCCAGCGTCAGGCGCAGCGAGCGCGGCTCGACCGGATGGAAATGTCTGTCCGCCACGCCGCTGGCCGCTTCGCCGCGCAGGCGCGACTGGTAGAAATACTCGATGTCGCTGGCCTGCCGGTCAAACAGGTTGAACACATCCAGCGTCAGCCGGGTCTGCGCGCTGATCTTGTAGCCGATGCGGGCGGAAGCGAGCGCGCTCGAGGACGAGCGCACGCTATTATCTTCAATCAAAGGCCGTGGACCGAAGTAGCGCAGATTGAATGCGCCTGACCAGTTGCCCAGGTCAAGGACGGTGACGCCAAACGAGAGCACCTTGTCCAGCGATCCGGGAATGTAGTTCCCTGCAGGGTCGTTCTGGCTGTAGCGCGCGCGCGACGCGGCCAGGTCCAGGTCGAACAGCAACCACGGCGCGGCAATGTAATGGTTGTTCCATTCAATGCCGCTGCGCCGGCTGGCGCGGCTTGCTTCGGTCTCGCCGGCATCGCCGACGAACAGCAGTTCCGAATCGATGTTCAAGCGCCATAACGCCAGCGAACTTTGTAGACCTGGCACGATCTCGCTGCGCGCGCCCAGTTCCATCCCGCGCGTCTTCACCAGCGGCGTCACAGGCGTGGCTGAATCGCCATTCGGCAACCGGGTCTGGGTGGTGCCGCGCGCATCGTTGCTGTGAAAGCCGGAACCGGCGTTGATAAACAGTTCGGTCTTGCTCCACGGCCCGACAATGAGCGACAGCTTGGGTGAGACGACATGGTCGCTCGTTGTACCCGAGTTGGCCGCGAAATTGCTGTTCACGTCGAAGCGATAAGCATCGAGGCGCGCACCAAGCACCGAGCGCATCAAAGGCAGCCACTGCGTCGTGTTCTCAACGTAGATGCCGGCGCTGGCTTGCTTGACACGGTCTTCGCGCACCGTCGACGTGCGCTGCTGCGCGACGGTGTTGTAAAGGCCGACTGGCGACAGATGGTCAAAGCGCGACTGGAAACCGATCTTGTTGCTGGTCTCGAAGCCGGCCAGCGTCGCATCCCAGCTTTGACTGGCGTTCACGCCGAGCATGCGGCGCCGCTCGCTCTGGTTGAATTGATCGCCATCTTCGGGATTGTTCAGGAAATAGGTGAAATTGCTGTACAAGTCCAGGCTCGATTGCACCACGTGGGCATCGAATGCAAACAGGCCGAGCGCGTTCATCTTGCGCATCGCAAACGACAGGCTGACCCGCTCGGTGTTGCCGCCGTCGGCCGCATCGAGGGTGCCGAAGCGGCCAAGCTGGCCGGATGCAACAGCGCGCTGCGGGATCTGGTCAGTCGAGTTCCAGCGATTCTGGTATGCCATCCCAGTGATATTGAATCCATCGCTGGAAGTGCCCGAACTGTAGCGCAGCAACGCGCTGTATTTGTGCACGTCTTCGGGAATTTGCCACGGACCATCGTTGCGTTGCACTTCGATGCCATATAGCAGCGTGCC
>CANFGA010000377.1 GCA_947446335.1 Oxalobacteraceae bacterium
AGTTCCTTGGCGATGGTTTTCTGGCGCGACGATTCGGTCGCCTCTTCCAGCTTCAGGCGATTGCCCTTCTGTTCCAGCCACGAACTGTAGTTGCCCTTCCATGGAATGCCGTGGCCACGGTCGAGTTCCAGTATCCATTCGGCGGCATTGTCGAGGAAGTAGCGGTCATGGGTGATCGCGACGACGGTGCCGGGGAAGCGCAGCAGGAATTGCTCGAGCCAGTCGACCGATTCGGCGTCGAGATGGTTGGTCGGCTCGTCCAGCAGCAGCATGTCGGGTTTCGACAGCAACAAGCGGCACAGCGCGACGCGGCGCTTCTCGCCGCCCGACAAGATGCCGATCTTGGCATCCCACGGCGGCAGGCGCAGCGCATCGGCCGCCATTTCCAGTTGCTGGTTCAGGTTGCCGCCGTCGGAACTGGAAATGATCGCTTCCAGGCGTCCCTGCTCGGTCGCCAGTGCATCGAAATCGGCATCTTCTTCGGCATAGGCGGCGTAGACGGCATCCAGCTTGGCTTGCGCCTCGAACGCTTCGCCCAGGCCGCCTTCGACGACCTGGCGCACGTTTTGCTCGGGGTCCAGCACCGGTTCCTGCGGCAGATAGCCGATCTTCAGGCCCGGCATCGGCACCGCTTCGCCCTGGATGTCGGTATCGATGCCGGCCATGATCTTGAGCAAGGTCGATTTGCCGGAACCGTTCAGACCCAGCACGCCGATCTTGGCACCGGGAAAGAAGGAGAGTGAAATGTCTTTCAAAATCTGGCGCTTGGGCGGGACGATCTTGCCCACGCGGTTCATGGTGTATACGTAATTGGCCATTAATTCGAGCTTTCGGATGAAGAACAGAAGTCTCAACAGGATACGGGAAAATGCCCGCTTCAACCAGAGATCGGGCAGTGCGAGAGCCTGGCAAAACACGTGTTCTTGCTCACTGCGCTGGCCGCTGCAACGCCACCTTGCACGAAGAGCAGCGCAATTTCCGTCAGAAAACGCGGTCCGGGCGCTGGCGCGTGCTTGCTGGACTTCATCGAGACCAAATTGGCGCTTTGCGCGGACGCCGAATTTACAGGCTGATGCTGCACGATGCTGCGCCAGGAATCGTTGTGATGAATCGCACTGCAGGATGCCACCGGCGATGATGCGTGGCTACAGTATCAATTGCCAGTAACCGATATCAACCCAGCGACCTTGTTTGAACCCGGCTTCCTTGAAGTGAGCAACCTTCTCGAAGCCGAACTTTTCATGCAAGCCGACGCTGGCAGCATTGGGCAAGGCGATGCCCCCCATCACAGCATGGATCGACAATGCTCGCAGCTGCGCAAGCAAGGCGGCATAGAGCAGACTGCCGCTTCCTTGCCTGGCAAACGCCCGGTCCAGATAGACTGAAATTTCGACTGAAAAACGATACGCGCAGCGGTTCTTCCATTTACTGGCATAAGCGTAGCCAGCGACACCACCCTCCATTTCCATCACCAGCCACGGCAAATTGGCCGACCTCACGTCGTCGATGCGCTCGATCATCGCTGACTCGGATACCATTTTTTCTTCGAAAGTGACGACCGTATTTTGAACATGAAAATTGTAGATGTCGGCAATTTGCCTTGCATCTTTTGACTGTGCGGCGCGAATCAAACGGATCTCCTTCTGTCATGGTTGCCCAATTATGCGTCACGATGGGACGGCGCAGTATCTGCCCGCTGCGCTGTTACAGCCCTGACACATGACGCACCTTGACTCCTGCTATTTCGGGTGGAAACGACATGCATAAAATTCAAGCGGCGCGCACTGCCAGTCGGCGCGATTTTTTCATCAAGGTGTCGTCGGTAGCGGCGGTGCAAGAGTCGCCCACTTACGACGGCTAAGCGATCGCAAGGCGGCATCGAATCAGGTCCAGTCTGGTTGATGCTTTTTTCGAAGCGCGCTGCCTGCTCGCCGGCCTGTCTGCGTATGATCTGATCGGTGTCACGCAGCATCGAGGTTGCGCTTGGCCCCGGATCCTGTGGCCGCTAGTGCTCGTGCCGATGATGGATATCCGGGTAGTGCGCATGCGCATGCCTGAGGTCCAAGTGACAGTGGGGGTGCACATGGGCACTTTTGCCATCCCACGCGACTTCATGTTCATGCTGGTGATGGGCGTCATGTTCATGCGCATGCGTGTGCGAGATCGGGTCGTGCGCATGCAGATGGGCGTGTGATTCGGTCAGATGTAGCCAGATGCCGGCGCCCATCAGCGCCGCCGCAACCCAGAACACCGGGCCGGGAAACTCACCGAGCAGAGCCAGGGAAATGACCGCGCCGACAAACGGCGCCGCCGAAAAATACGCGCCGGTGCGCGCCGTGCCGAGCTCTCGCAGCGCCAGCACGAACAGCACCAGGCTCAGACCGTAGCCGCAAAAGCCGACCAGGCCAGCGATCAGCATCGTGGACAGTCCCGGCATTTCAAAACCGAGCGCCAGCGCGAGGCCGATGTTGACCGTACCGGCCACCAGCCCCTTGACGCAGGCTATTTGCACCGCGTCGCTGGCAGATACCTTGCGCGTGAGGTTGTTGTCGATGCCCCAGCACAGGCAGGCGCCGACGATCGCCAGCGCGCCCCACGGTACGCCCAGCACCGGAATTTGTTCCCACGACAGCAGCACGCCGGCCACCACGATCAGCAGCATGCCGGCGAAGATGCGGCGGTCAAAGTTTTCCTTGAAGACGAACCAGGCCAGCAGCGCCGTCAATACCCCTTCCATGTTCAGCAGCAGCGACGCCGATGAGGCCGGTGTCAAGCTCAGGCCGAACATCAGCAACACCGGCCCGGCGATGCCACCGAATAATGTGGCGCCGCCCAGCCATGGCAGATCCGCCGCCGTCAGTGCGGCCGACCGGTCTGCGCCGCTGCCGGCGGTCAGCGTTTGAGCGATGAAGCAAGCCAACAGCCCCAAGCCACTGCCCAGATAAAACAGGCCAGCGAGGGTGACAGGCGCAACCTGATCCACCAGCAGCTTGGCAAACGGGGTGCTGGCACCGAACAGGGCGGCGGCCAGCAAGGCGTGGATCACTCCCTTATGCATGGCTGGCTACGCCTCGTTGTTGTTTTTTGATGCATGACTGTTCAATGGCCATCGTTGTCTTTTGGATGAGATATCAAGGATGAAACAGAGGGCGCTGCCAGTTTGCTTCAAACCGTTCTGGAGCGCTGCCACAGTCCTTCGGCCGCATACAGCGCCAGCGCACTCCAGATGATGATGAAGCCGGTCATGCGCTCGGCGCTGAAGGTTTCATCGAAGACCCAGATTCCGAGCAAGAGCTGGATCGTGGGGGCGATGTATTGCAGCAGCCCCAGCACCGACAGTGGAATCTTGCGCGCGCCGGCCGCGAACAGCAGCAGCGGGATGGCGGTGATCGGGCCGGCGGCGACCAGCAACCAGCGGGTGCTGTCGGCATCGGCGGCGATGAAGCTGCTGCTGCCCGTCAGCGTGAGCCAGGCCAGATAGGCGAAGGCCGGCGGGAACAGGATCAGCGTTTCGAACGACAAGCCTTCCAGCGCGCCCAGCGCCGCCGTCTTGCGCAGCAAGCCGTAGGCGCCGAAGGTGATGGCCAGCAGCATCGCAATCCACGGCAGTTGCCCCGCTTGCCATGCCAGCCACGCCACGCCGCAGGCAGCGACCGAGATCGCCAGCCACTGGCCGCGGCGCAGGCGCTCGTGCAACAGCGCATAGCCGAGCACGACATTGATCAGCGGCGTGAGGAAATAGCCGAGGCTGGCATCGATCACGTGGCCGTGGTTGACGGCCCAGATGTAGGTAAACCAGTTGGCCGACAGCAGCAGCGCGCTGGCGACAAAGCTGCCCACCACGCGCCGCTGGCCCAGCGCCAGTCTCAGCCATTTCCACTGGCGCCGCCAGGTCAGCACGATGCCCAGAAACAGCAGCGACCAGAGCATCCGGTGTGCCAGCACTTCGAGCGCGCCGACGCTGCCGACGGCGTGAAAATAGAGCGGGAACAAGCCCCAGATGGAAAACGCCAGCGCGGCGTACAGCATGCCTGTATTCATTGTCGATGCGATCAAGAGATTGGTCTGTCATTATCGCTGAAACAGGAAGCC
>CANFGA010000378.1 GCA_947446335.1 Oxalobacteraceae bacterium
CCCAGATTGACGACGCCCGATTTTTCATTGATCAGCAAACCGAGCGCGGCCAGCATCAACGGGGTGCCGGCATTGATGCTGGCGGCCAGCAGTGGAGCGATCGATTCCATTATTTTCTCCAGCCTTTGAGCAGCCCAAAATTGAAGCGCAGTTTGTATTGAATCAGCACATCGCAAGCCAGCAGCGCGAACAGCAAGATGCCTTGGAACACGCCGGTGATCGCCGACGGCATCCCCAGCCTGGACTGCGCCAGTTCGCCGCCGATGTAAAACAGCGCCATGATGAAGCTGGCAAAGATCACGCCGATCGGATGCAAACGACCCACGAAGGCGACGATGATCGCCGCAAAACCGTAGCCCGGCGACACCGACGGCGTCAACTGGCCGAGCGGGCCGAGCACTTCACCCACGCCAGCGAGCCCCGACAGGGCGCCGCAGATCAAGAGCGAACTCCAGAGCGACTTGCGCGATGAAAAGCCGGCGTAGCGCGCCGCCAGCGGTGCCATGCCGCCCACGCGCAGCCGGAAACCCGAAATGCTGCGCGACAAGAACAGCCAGCCCAGCACGGCGGCGCCCAGCGCCAGGACGATGCCCAGGTGCAAGCGCGTTTGCGGGATCACGATCGGCAACAGCAAGCCCTCGGACAGCAATTTCGATTGGGGGAAATTGAAGCCTTCCGGATCCATCAACAGACCGTAGACCAGATAACTGAGCAGCAATTGGGCGACATACACCAGCATCAGCGAGACCAGGATTTCGCTGGCGTTGAACTTGTCGCGCAAGAATGCGGTGATCGCGGCCCAGCCCATGCCGCCAGCCATGCCGGCCATCAGCACCAAGGCGATCGTCCCGGCGCCGTTGTTGCCATCGTCCAAGTGGAGAGCGACCGCGCCGCCGGCGACCGCGCCCATCACCAGCTGGCCCTCGGCGCCGATGTTATAGACGTTGGCGCGAAAGCAGATCGCCAGGCCGACCGCGATCAACAGCAATGGCGCGACCTTGACGCCGAGCTCGGACCAGCCGCGCACGGTGCTCATCGGTTCGATGAAAAATACGGCCAGCCCGGCGATCGGATCCTTGCCCAGCGCCATGAACAGCGCGCCGCCGACCAGCACCGTCAACAGCAGCGCCAGCACCGGCGAGCACCACGCCATCAGCGTGGAATTGGTGGTGCGCGCTTCAAGCTTGAACATGATGCTCCTTCGTCGGCGTCGGCTTTGGCCACAAGCCGCTCATCCACTGGCCGATCAAGCCGACATCGGCATCGGCGGTGGCGATCGACGGCGACAAGCGGCCCTTGGCGATCACATGCAGCCGGTCGGCGATCTCGAACAATTCATCGAGCTCCTCGGAAATGACCAGGAGCGCGCAACCGGCGTCGCGCAGCGCCACCAGTTCGGCGCGGATCTGGTTCGATGCGCCGATGTCGACACCCCAGGTCGGTTGCGCCACGACCAGCACGGTAGGGTGGCGCATCACTTCGCGCCCGACTATGTATTTTTGCAAGTTACCACCCGACAAGCTGCGCGCCAGCGCCTGCGGGCCGGCAGCCTTGACCTTGAAGCGCGCGATGATCGCTTGCGCCATCGTCACCAGCGTCGGTTTCTTGACAAAACCGTGGCGTATCGTGGCTTTTGTCTGCAGCGACAGCAACACATTGTCGGCCAGCGACATGTCGGGCACCGCGCCGCGACCCAAGCGCTCTTCCGGCACGAAGCCAAAACCGAGCGCGCGCCGGCGCCCCGGTGCGAGGCGCCCGGCCGGGGTCTGCTGCAGCATGATCGCATTGGCAGCGGCGCGCTGGTCTTCGCCCGACAGCGCGGCCAGCAATTCCTGCTGGCCATTGCCCGACACGCCGGCCAGGCCGACGATTTCGCCGGCGCGCACCTTGAAACTGATGTCTTGCAACTCGGTTGCGAACGGATGGTTTTTCGGCAGCGACAGATGGTCGACGCTCAGCATCGTCGCACCGGGCGTACGTGCTTGATGCTTGATCGCCGGCGGCTCGAAGCCGATCATCATCCGCGACAAGCTGGCAGCGGACTCCTGGCGCGGATCGCAGACTCCGGCATTCTTGCCGGCGCGCACCACGCTGCAGGTATGGCACAGCGCGCGGATTTCATCGAGCTTGTGGCTGATGTAGAGAATGCTGCAACCCTCGCGGGCGAGCTGGCGCAAGGTCTCGAACAGCTTGTCGACCGCGCCGGGGGTGAGCACCGAGGTCGGTTCATCGAGGATCAGCAATTGCGGCTTGGCCAGCAGCGCGCGCACGATCTCGACGCGCTGGCATTCGCCGACCGACAAGGTGTGCACGTGGCGCTGCGGTTCCAGTTCCAGTCCATACTGGCTGGCGGTGGCTTCGATACGGCGCGCCAGTTCATCGAGCCTGGTGCCGGGTGGCAAACCGAGTGCGATGTTTTCGACCACTGTGAGCGTGTCGAACAGCGAAAAATGCTGGAACACCATCGCAATGCCGAGCTCGCGTGCCTGGGCCGGATTGGCGATCTTCACCGGCTCGCCATTCCACAGCACGCGGCCCGCGTCCGGCTTGACCGAACCATAGATGATTTTCATCAGCGTCGACTTGCCGGCGCCATTTTCACCGAGCACCGCATGGATTTCGCCCGGTGCCACTGTCAAATTGATGCCATCGTTGGCCAGCACGGCTTGATAGCGTTTGGTGATGTCGTGCAGTTCCAGGCGTGTCGTCATCTTGTTTGTTGGTTTTCCTGCATGCGAGTTTGCGCTGAAAACAGAAGTTACAGCATAAAAGCGACAGTATTGCATTATTTCAGAGGCCGCGAGGACTCTTCTGCCATGGGCGGGCGTCAGGCATAATGTCAAAAACCACTTTCTGGCGCCGCCGCCTGACCTTCTTGCCTGATCATTCCATGCCCATCGTCCAGAAACCCGACTACTGCAGCATCGCTTCGCATGTCTTGATGGCCACGTTCTTGTTCATGGTGCTGCTCAAGGGCTTGCTGGGCGCGCTGTTTTCCGGCTTGCTGGTGTATTCGCTGATCCACTTGATGACGCCGCTGCTGGCGCGCAGAATCAGCGGTGCGCGCGCCAGGATGCTCGCTGCAGCGGCCATCGGCACGCTCTTGATCGCAGCCCTGACCTTGGCGATCTGGGGCCTGGTCGTCTTCTTCAAGGCCGATGCATCGAGCCTGACCAATTTGTTCAAGAAAATGGCCGACATCATCGACGCCTCGCGCGGCCAGGTGCCGTCGTGGCTCGATGCGCGCTTGCCGCTCGATGCCGATGCGCTGCGCACGATGGTGACCGAATGGTTGCGCGTGCATGCGGCCGAGGCCCAGATCGTCGGCGCCGAAGCTGGCAAAACCGTGGCCCACGTGCTGATCGGCATGATCATCGGCGTCATGGTGTCCTTGCACGGTGCGTTGAACCCGCGCCAGCATCGTCCGCTCGCTGCCGAGTTGTTGGAGCGCACCACGCATTTGAGCGTGGCATTTCGCAACATCGTGTTCGCCCAGGTCTGGATCTCGGGCATCAACACCGTGATCACCGCCATCTTCATCCTGGCCATCTTGCCGGCAACCGGGGTCCACCTGCCGCTGGCCAAGACCTTGATCGCGATTACGTTCTTCGCCGGCTTGCTGCCGGTGATCGGCAACCTGATCTCGAACACGGTGCTGGTCGTGGTCTCGCTGTCGCATTCGCTGCACACGGCGATCGCGGCGCTGACCTTCATGGTGGTGCTGCACAAGCTCGAATACTTTCTCAATGCGCGCATCATCGGCGGGCGCATCAATGCCTGTGCATGGGAATTACTGATTGCGATGCTGGTAGCCGAATCGCTGTTCGGCTTGTCAGGCCTGATCGCCGCCCCGGTATTTTATGCCTATGTGAAGCGTGAATTGATGGCGCACGAGCTGATTTGACGGCGCATCGGGCGCGTGCAGCGCTGTGCCGTGGGTCTGTTCCACGGGCCAGGGCTGCACGCGTGCATCGATGTCATGGCCCTGTCATCGGCACCGCATAGAATCTGCGGGCCCGAGTCGTCATGTCGACGAGAGGGCATGACCGATGGGACCGCATGGCCAACTTGCCTC
>CANFGA010000379.1 GCA_947446335.1 Oxalobacteraceae bacterium
CGCTCGACTTGCTCGATACGCCAGCCGAGCCTGCATTCGACGCTATCACCAGGCTGGTGGCGTTGACGCTGCAGGTGCCCATTGCGCTGGTCTCGCTGGTCGATACCGATCGCCAATGGTTCAAATCGAGCGTGGGGCTGGACCCGCGCACGCGCAGCACCTCGCGTGCCACTTCCTTTTGTGCGCATGCGATCTTGCAGCGCGAGCCTTTGATCGTCGAAGATACCTGGAACGATGCACGCTTTCGGGACAATCCGATCGTCACCGGCGCGCCGCATGTGCGTTTTTATGCCGGCGTGCCGGTCCTGACCTCGTCGGGTCATGCGATCGGCACGCTGTGCGCGATCGGTTTCCAACCGCGCACGCTGACCGGGCGCGAGATCGAGACGCTGGTCGCGCTGGCGGGCCTGGTCAGCAAGGAAGTGCAGCAGCGCGAAGCGGCGCTGCTGGCGCGGTGCCAGATCGCTGATGCAAAAACTGCGATCGAACAGAGCACGGCGCGCTTTCGCTCGGTGTTCGAGCGCGCTTCGGTCGGCATCTCGATGGTGGCGCCCGATGGCCGCTTCATCGACTTCAATGACGCCTTTTGCCATATCGTCGGCTATCGGCCCGACGAATTGACCGGCTTGAAGTTCCAGGACATCACGCATCCGGCCGACATCGAAGCGGACCTGCGCTTCATGGCGCGGATGGTGGCTGGCGAGATCGATCGCTATGAGATGGAAAAACGCTATCTGCGCAAGGATGGCGAGCCGGTATGGATCAATCTCAGCGTCACCAAGATGGAAACTGCCAGCGGCGAACTCGATTACTTTGTATCGATCGCCAAGGATATCCAGGCCCGCAAGCAAGCCGAGACGGCGCTGGCGGCGCTGCGCCAGAATCTGGAGCACAGGGTCGAGGCGCGCACGATGGAATTGCGCAGCGCCAACGAGATGCTGTCCCACAGCATGACCCAGCAAGCGCATTTCCAGCAGGCGCTGGTCAAGCGCGAGGCGGAATTGAGCGCCGTGATCGAAAATGCCAATGACGCCTATGTCTGCATGGACGAGGCCGGCGTGATCATTGCATGGAACCAGCAAGCGCGCGAAGTGTTTGGCTGGAGCGCCCAGGAAGCGATCGGGTGCCGGCTCGATCAATTGATCATTCCGCCCCGACTGCGGGTGGCGCACCGGGCCGGTTTGCAGCGCTATCTTGCCGGCGGCGGCTCGACGGTGCTGAATCAGCGCGTCGAATTGCCGGCGATCCGGCGCGATGGCAGCGAACTGCCGATGGAAGTGCGGATCCAGGCGCTCGAGCTCGACGGTGTCACCATTTTCAGCGCCTTCTTGCACGACATCAGCGAGCGCAAGCAGATCGAGCAAGCGCGCGAGCGCGAGGCCAGGCACGATCCGCTGACCGGCTTGCCGAACCGGCGCGCCTTGTTTGAAATGCTGCCGCTGGCGCTGGCGCGGGCCAAGCGCAACAACACGGCGCTGATCTTGTTCTTTCTCGATCTCGATGGCTTCAAGCAAGTCAACGACACCCTCGGCCACGCAGCGGGCGATCTGGTCTTGCAAGAGGTGGCCCGACGATTGTCCGAGGGCCGGCGCAAGATCGACGTCGTGGCCAGACTGGCCGGCGATGAATTCACCGTCGTTCTGGAGGGGCTGGACCCGGCCGCACGCCAGAGTGCGCTCGACATCGCCGAAAATTTGCTGGCCAGCTTGCGTCAGCCATTCCTGATCGGGGATGCGGCGCTGCAGATCAGCGCCAGCATCGGCATCGCCTTTCATTTGCCTGGCGTGGACGAGTCGGCCGATGCGCTGTTGAAAAACGCCGACATGGCGATGTACCAGGCCAAGCATGCCGGCAAATCGCGCATTTGCATCCAGTAGCATCGAGCGCACGGTTCGGGTTACCATCTCGATGCCCGGACCAACCCAAGCAAAAGCGAGCAATGAATAAAGAAAAAGCGATCATCAATTGCTGTGCCTACCGCAACGGCACCAAGCTCAAGGACATCCGGATAGAGGAGATCAAGGATGTCTTGCAAGAAAAGGGCAGCTTCATCTGGGTCGGCCTGTTCGAGCCGGATCAGGAGTTGATGCGGCTGATCCAGGAAGAATTCGGCTTGCACGAACTCGCGGTCGAAGATGCGCAGACCGCGCACGAGCGGCCCAAGCTCGAAGAATATGGCGAGACGCTGTTTCTGGTGTTGCACACCGCGCTGCTGGTGGCCGAAGAGATCGAGTTTGGCGAAACCCATGTCTTTCTCGGGCCGCGTTTCGTCGTCACCGTGCGCCAGGGCGCCTCGGTCGGTTACACCAAGGTGCGCGAGCGCGCCGAGAGCATGCCCGAGCGCCTCGCCAGCGGCCCCGGCTATGCCTTGTATTCGATCGTCGATTTCATCGTCGACCAATACCAGCCGTGCATCGATCAATTGCAGGCCAGGTTCCGGCGCTTCGAAGACCAGTTGTTCAAGCCCAGCGTCAAGTCGAACAATCTGCAGAATTTTTACAAGCTGAAAAACGAATTGCTGACGCTGCACGAGGCGGCGATGCCGCTGGTCCAGATTTGCACGCAATTGCTGCGCTTTCACAGCGAAATCATTCCCAAGGAAAACCGCATCTATTACCGCGATATCCGCGACCATGTGACGCGGGTCACCCATGCTGCCGAGCGCATGCGCGAAATGATCAACGCCGCAATGCAAGTGTCGTTGGCGCAGGTGGCGATCCGCCAGAACGAGATGGTGATGCGCTTGGCTGGCTGGGGCGCGATCCTGGCGGTGCCGACGATGGTGTTCAGTCTGTACGGGATGAACTTCGAGTTCATGCCCGAATTGAAATGGAAGTGGAGCTACCCGGTGGTGCTGGGCAGCATCGCCATCGTCTGCATCTTCTTGCACCGCCGGCTGCGCCGCGCCGGCTGGCTGTAGCCGCTTTCAGGAAGTCCAGACCGGCGCGCGCTTGGCCAGGAACGCGTCCAGGCCTTCGCCGGCATCCTCTTCCATCATGTTGTGCGCCATGACATCGCCGGCGCAGGCATAGGCATCGTGCAGCGCCAGATGGCGCTGGCGGTAGAACAGCGCCTTGCCATGGCGGATCGCGGACGGGCTCTTGCTGGCGATCTCGGTGGCCTTGGCCAGCACGGCGGCATCGAGTTCGTCTGCGGCCACCGCCTGGTTGATCAAGCCCCAGTCCAGCGCGGTGGCGGCGTCGATGAAGCGCCCGGTGACCAGCATGTCGAAGGCCCGCTTGGGCGATATGTTGCGCGAGAGCGCTACCGCCGGCGTGGCGCAAAACAAGCCGACATTGATGCCCGAGACCGCAAAGCGCGCATCGTGCGCCGCGATCGCGAGGTCGCAACTGGCGACCAGTTGGCAACCGGCGGCGGTGGCGATGCCGTGTACCCGCGCGATCACCGGCACCGGCAGCGCCTGTATCGCTTGCATCACGCTGGCGCAGCGCGCGAACAGTGCCTGATAATAGGCCAGGCTGGGATGGCTGCGCATTTCGCGCAAGTCGTGTCCGGCGCAGAACGCCTTGCCGGCGCCGGCCAGCACCACGCAGCGCACCTTGGCGTCCTGGGCGATCGCATCGAGTGCGCATTGCAAGGCATCGAGCATGGCTTCGGACAAGGCATTCAATTGCAATGGCCGGTTCAGGCACAGCGTCGTCACGCCGGCGTTGTCGGCCCTGATCAGCATCGGTTCGGTTTCAGCGCGCTCTGTTTCCACTTGATTCTCCTTGAGATGTCCCCCATGGTAGCGACTTTGATGCTTGAATGGTAATAAATGAACAAGGGCGCCCTCAGGTTCAGGCTTGCGCCACTTTTTAATAAAAAGCGCGATAATCAGGCCATGCTGTAAAATTTCTTATAAGCAAGATCGAGCCGTGGCACTGCATCAACCGCTACCGGACCCCATATTCTGCTCGATTCGACCATTTGTCGCGGCGCCGGACCAGCGTTTGCGGCCTCATCAGGTGCGCATTGTGTCCAAAATTTCCTTCCGGCAGTTGCTGTTTGCAGCCTTCATCCTGATCGCCATGGTGCCGACCGTGGTATC
>CANFGA010000380.1 GCA_947446335.1 Oxalobacteraceae bacterium
GCCTTGCTGAGCTCGTATCCGATCGCCTCCACCTCCAATCTCGATGTCTCGGATCATGCCTACGAGCAGCGCGGCATCCTGCATTGTGTGCTGAAAACGCTGGTTGGCGACGTGCATTGCTATGTCGTCCATCTGGGCTTGTTCGCCGCCGGGCGCGGGCGCCAGGCCGATGCCTTGATTGATGCGGTGCTGGCATCGGCACCCAGCGATGCGCGCGTCATCATCGCCGGCGATTTCAACGATTGGCGCAACCAGTTGGGTGCGCGCTTGCGCGACAAGCTCGGGGTGGTCGAAGTGTTCGACCATATCAAATCGGGCACCGGCCTGGGCGACATGTGGCGCACGCTGGCCAGGCGCAAGGCGCTGCTCAATCCACTGCTCAGTCCGGCGCGCACCTTCCCGGCCGCCTTGCCGTGGTTCCGCCTCGATCGCATTTATGTGCGCGGCTTCTCGGTCGAATCGGCCCAGGTGCTGCACGGCACGGTATGGGGCAAGCTGTCGGATCACGCACCAATAGTTGCCACACTTAAATTCGAGTAAACTGCATCCATGCGATCAGTCAACTTCATTGCCCACAACGACATCCGGCTGCTGTCGTGTGGCACCGAATACTTTCCGGCACTGATCGCGGCGATCGATGCCGCCGAATACGACATCTATTTCGAAACTTACATCTTCGCCGACGACACGACCGGGGTCGCGGTGCAAACCGCGTTGACGCGCGCGGCCGAGCGCGGCGTCACCGTCAGGATGATCACCGACTGGTTCGGCACCGGGCGCGCGCGCATCGGGCGCATGCAGCTCGAACTGGCCACGAGCAGCGTGCGGCACCGCATCTTCAATCCCTGGTTCCGGCGCGGCATCACGCGCACGCACCGCAAGATTTGCGTGGTGGACCGGATGGTGGCGCTGGTGGGCGGCATCAACATCAACGACGACATGTTTTCCGATGACGCTCAGCGCAGCGCGCTGGCGGCGCCGCGCTGGGACTTTGCAGTCGAGGTGCGCGGGCCGCTGGTGGCGGTGATCCATCTGGAGGCGCAGGCGCAATGGGCTCGGCTGGGCAAGCTCGGTTTGCTCAAGCGCATCGAGTTGTACCGGGACTTGCGCGCCGTCGGCAAGAGCGTGGCGAAAAATCCGATGCAAGCCGGTTTCGTGGTGCGCGACAACTTGCGCAACCGGCGCACGATACAGCGTGCCTATCTGCAGGCGCTGGGCCAGGCCAGGAAGAGCGTGTTGCTGGCCAATCCGTATTTCGCGCCTGGGCGCAAGTTCAGGCAAGCGCTGGCCTCGGCCGCCAAGCGCGGCGTCGAGGTGACATTGCTGATCGGGGTCGGCGAAATATGGCTGCAAGATGCGGTCGCGCATTCGTTTTATCCGGAATTGCTGGAAGCGGGCGTCAATCTGGTCGAATACCGCAAGACCCAATTGCACGGCAAGGTGGCGGTCATCGATGATGACTGGGCCACCGTGGGTTCGAGCAATTGCGATGGCTTGAGCTTTTTCTTGAATCAGGAAGCGAATGTGGTGATCAAGGATGCCAGCTTCGCGCTGGCGCTGCGCACCCATATCGAGCAAGCGATCGCCGATGGCTTCGTGATTCATCAGGATGATTTTTCCCATGTCGGGCGGGTGCGCCGCATCGGCTACCAACTGGCGTTCATGGCATACAAACTGGCCATGCGCATTTTTGCGATCGGAAAATATACATGAATGTCAGGCTGGATAAATGGTTGTGGGCCGCGCGGTTCTTCAAGACCCGCACGCTGGCCACTGATGCGATCGACAATGGCAAGGTGCGCGTCGCCGGTGAACGGGTCAAGCCGGCCCGGCCGGTTCACATGGCAGATGAACTGCTGATCAACCACGGTGACGAGACCTGGGAAGTGGTGGTGCTGGGCTTGTCCGACCAGCGCGGCGCGGCGCCGGTGGCGCGCTTGCTGTACCAGGAAACGCCGCCGAGCATGGCGCGCCGCGAGCAGGGCGCGCAAGAGCGGAAATTGTTTCGCGAGCCGGGCGCCGGCATCAAGGGCCGGCCCACCAAGCGCGACCGGCGCCAGTTGAGCAAAGCCAGCACAGAATCGTGACATAGGTTGTGGTGCAGCCAGCGGCGCGGCCCGATGCTGCGCCGCATCAATAGAACCACGCCTCTAGTGTCCTGTTTGACTTTTTTCCATCATTGGATAATAGTACGAGCGTTCGAAATTATTTTGTTCTGAAAAGGCGCCATTCTTCGCGCTGCTGTTTTTTCTTGGATCAAGATACTTACATTAAGTGGAAATATTATCAATACATCGACCAAATTCATGCGCAAGGGCGAATTGACACACGCCGCCATCCTCGACGTCGCGCTCGATATGGCCAGTCGCAACGGACTCGAAGGGCTGACGATAGGCTTGCTGGCCGATCGCATGCACATGAGCAAATCGGGCGTGTTCGCCCACTTCGGTTCGCGCGAAGAGTTGCAGATGGAAGTGCTGAAGTTGTATCACCGGCGTTTTGAGCAGGAAGTATTTTTTCCCAGCATGACGGAGGCGCGCGGCATCTTGCGCCTGCAAGCGATGTTTGCGCGCTGGGTCAAGCGTGTCAGCGTCGAAATCGCCTCCGGTTGCATCTACATCAGCGGGGCGGTCGAGTATGACGACCGGCCCGGCCCGATCCGCGAGGAACTGGTGGCGATGGTGCGGGCATGGCAGGGCGCCTTGCTGCGCAGCGTGCTGCAATCGATCGAGAGCGGTGATTTGAAGCCTGGCGCCGACCCGCGGCAGCTGGTATATGAAATGTACGGTTTGATCCTGGCGCTGCATCACGATGCGCGTTTCTTGCGCATGCCGGGCAGCGTCGAGCGGGCTGAAACGGGTTTCAGCCGCTTGATTGAATATTATCAAAATCAACATTAAGATGAACGTGAACATCCGCAGGCGGCTGGTGCAGCGCTTGCAGTACTGAAATCCTCAACCGTTGCGGCCATTGCAGCTGCAGCCATTCGTCAATCATCGTCGTCAGGAGACATCATGGGTCAATACACAGCACCAATCCGGGACATGCAATTCGTGTTGCACGAGCTGTTGCACGTCGAATCAGAATTGCAGCAGATGCCGCACTACGGCGAAGTCGATGCCGACATCATCAACCAGGTGCTGGAAGAGGGCGGAAAATTCACCTCCGAGGTGCTGTTTCCGCTGAACCATTCAGGCGACCGGGAAGGCTGCCACCACGACAAGACGACCCATGCGGTGACGACGCCGAAGGGCTTCAAGGAAGCCTATCAGCAGTACATCGCTGCCGGCTGGGGTGCGCTGTCGTGCTCGACCGAATACGGCGGCCAGGGCTTGCCGTTGGTGCTTAACAATTCCTTCTACGAAATGCTGAACTCGGCCAACCAGGCCTGGACCATGTATCCGGGCCTCTCGCACGGCGCCTATGAATGCCTGCTCGAGCACGGCACCGATGAGCAAAAGAAATTGTATCTGCCCAAGCTGGTGTCGGGCGAGTGGACCGGCACCATGTGCCTGACCGAAGCGCACTGCGGCACCGACCTGGGCATGTTGCGCTCGAAGGCGCTGCCGCAAGACGATGGCTCATGGCTGATCACAGGCAGCAAGATTTTCATCTCGGCCGGCGAGCACGACATGACGGAAAACATCCTGCACCTGGTGCTGGCGCGGGTGCCGGATGCGCCGCAAGGCTCGAAAGGCATTTCGCTGTTCCTGGTGCCGAAGTTCCTGGTCAACGCCGACGGCACTGTCGGCGCGCGCAATCCGATCACTTGCGGCGCGATCGAAGAAAAAATGGGCATCCATGGCAACGCGACTTGCCAGATGAATCTCGATAGCGCGCGTGGCTGGATCATCGGCGAGCCGAACAAGGGCTTGAATGCGATGTTCGTGTTCATGAACGCTGCTCGCCTGGGCGTGGGGATGCAATCGCTGGGCCTGACCGAAGTGGCTTACCAGAATGCGCTGGCCTATGCCAAGGACCGGGTTCAGATGCGCAGCCTGTCCGGCGTCAAGGCGCCGGACCTGCCGGCC
>CANFGA010000381.1 GCA_947446335.1 Oxalobacteraceae bacterium
CGCGAGTTGCTCTCGGAAATCCTCAGTGACGAAGGACATGCGGTACAGGTTGCCGAAAACGCGCAGCAAGCGCGCGAGGCGCGCGCTGGCGGGGCACCGGATCTGGTCTTGCTCGACATCTGGATGCCTGATACCGATGGCGTGACGCTGCTCAAGGAGTGGCAGCGCGACGGTCTGCTGACGATGCCGGTCATCATGATGTCCGGCCACGCGACGATCGACACGGCCGTCGAGGCGACCCGCATCGGTGCGCTCAATTTTCTGGAAAAGCCGATTGCGCTGCAAAAATTGCTGAAAGCGGTGCAGCAGGGATTGACGCGCGGCCAGGAAAATGCGCGCGTGCCGGCACCGCGTCCGATGCTGGCGCCACAGCCACAAGACGATGGCGCTGCTGCAGCGACATCGAACCAGCCGCCGGTGCATGCGCCGGCCCGTGCCGGTGTTCTGGTGCCGTCCAACGGTGACAATCACTTGTTCAATCTGTCCTTCGATTTGCCGCTGCGCGAGGCGCGCGATGCGTTCGAACGCATGTATTTCGAGCATCATCTGGGGCGCGAGGGCGGCAGCATGACGCGCGTGGCTGAAAAAACCGGGCTGGAACGCACGCATCTGTATCGCAAACTGAAACAACTCGGCGTTGAGCCCGGAAAACTGGCAAAGAAGAACGCTTGACCCTGACCACGCTGGTGATCGGTGGCCGGGCCGGTGCGCGCGAATCGGCGATCGCGCAAGCCTTGCTGCCCGGCATCACCAGTGCAGTCATCCTCGAGGGCTTGGCCGACGGTCAGTCGATGCTCGCCGACCATGTTCTGGCCCCCCATGTGGTGCGCATCGCTCCCGGTTGCCTGTGCTGCACCGGGAACATGATTTTGCGTGTAACATTGAACCGGATCTTGCGCCATCCCCCGGCGCGGCTCTTCATCAGCTTGGCCAATTTTGAGCATGTCGGGCAATTGCGGCAATGGTTGTCGCAAGCGCCTTACGATGGCCTGCTGACGCTGGATGAGGCGATCGAGTTAGATCGAGTTGGCCATGCCGGGGACGCGCAAGGTACTTGAAATTCGTCGTTGCAGCCCCATTTCTGTTATCAGCGCACCCCATGCAGTCCCACCAGCACCTTGAAACAGGGATTCAAAATGAACCTGATCTATAACAGCGAGCAATACAGTGTCGTCGAATTCGGCGCCGACCGCAGTCTCGATGCCTTGCGCTTTGGCGGCTACGAGATCGTCGACAAGGGGGGGCGGCGCGAGATATTCATCGCCGGCGTGCTGGCAGTGTCGTTTCGACGCGATGTCAACGAATTGATCGCCAGCGAACCCAGCATGGAAGAGATTGACGAATTCCTGGGCAGTTACGACGCCCTGATGAGCCAACCGGTGCTGCTGCATTAAGGTACACGGGGCGATCTCGCTCCGTGGTAAGGTTGCGCTCTGTCGATCACCTGCGCGCTGCCAGCAGCGCGCCATCTCATGTGCCAACTTCTTGGAATGAATTGCAATGTCCCGACCGACATTGTCTTTAGCTTCACCGGTTTCGCGATGCGCGGCGGCCATACCGATACCCACCACGATGGCTGGGGCATCGCGTTTTTCGAAGGCGTCGGCGTGCGCCATTTCGTCGATCACCAAGCTGCTGTTGCATCCCCGGTCGCCGAACTGATCAAACGCTATCCAATCAAATCCAAAAACGTCATCGCCCATATCCGCAAGGCGACCCAGGGCCAGGTTGCGCTGGAAAACTGCCATCCGTTCGTGCGCGAATTGTGGGGCCGCTACTGGGTCTTCGCGCACAATGGCAACTTGCTCGATTTCGCTCCGGTGCTCGATGGCGCCTTTCGCCCGGTCGGCAACACCGACAGCGAACTGGCCTTTTGTTACTTGCTGCAGCAATTGCGCGCGCGCTTCGGCGACTGTGCGCCGCAGTTGCCGGCGCTGCGCCTGGCGATCGCTGAACTGGTGGCGCAGATTGCCGTGCACGGCACTTTCAACATGATGCTCTCAAGCGGCTCGGCCCTGTTCGCCCACTGCTCGACTCACCTCCATTATCTGGTGCGCCAATATCCGTTCGTGTCGGCCCAGTTGTCCGATGAAGATGTCATCGTCGATTTTTCGCAGGTGACAACGCCCAACGACCGGGTCGCCATCATCGTCACCCAGCCTTTGACCACCAATGAAGCCTGGATCCCGTTCGAGCCAGGTGAACTGAAGGTCTTCGTCGACGGCTGGCCGCTGGCCGCCGACTAACTCTGCTTACGACAGGTTGGGCGCCAGCCAGCGCTCCAGCTCTTCCTTGTTGGCGCCGCGCCGCGCAGCCATGTCGTTCAACTGGTCGGTACCGATCTTGCCGACCACGAAATACTTCGATTCCGGGTGGGCAAAGTAGAAGCCCGAGACCGATGCGCCCGGCGCCATCGCGAACGATTCGGTCAGCTGCATGCCGATCTCTTCGGCTTGCAGCACCTTGAACATGTCGGCCTTGACCGTGTGTTCCGGGCAAGCCGGATAGCCGGGAGCAGGGCGGATGCCGGCATATTCCTCGGCCAGCAGCTGCTCTGGGCTCAACGCCTCCCCCGCAGCATAGCCCCACAAGTCGGTGCGCACGCGCTGGTGCAGGTATTCGGCAAACGCTTCGGCCAAGCGGTCGGCCAGGGATTTGAGCATGATCGACGAGTAATCGTCATTCGCCTCTTCGAAGCGCTGTTCGTGTTTCTCGATGCCCAGGCCGGCGGTGACGGCGAACATGCCGATATAGTCGTTCACGCCCGACGGCTGGCCTGCGATCGATTTGGGCGCGATGAAGTCGGCCAGGCACTGGTTCGGACGCTGCAAGCCGTCGATCAACGGTTTGACGCCTTGCTGGCGCAAGCCGTAATAGGTAAACGCGACCTTGGCGCGCGTCTCGTCGGTGTAAATTTCGATGTCGTCGTCGTTCACGCTGTTGGCCGGCAGCAGCGCGATGACGCCGTTGGCCGTCAGCCAGCGGCCCTCGATCACTTTCTTCAGCAAGGCCTGGCCTTCGGCGAACAGTTGGGTCGCCGCTTCGCCGACCACGGGGTCGGTCAAGATCGCAGGATACGGGCCGGCCAGGTCCCAGGTCTGGAAGAACGGGCCCCAGTCGATGTACTGCGCGATGGTGGCCAGATCGACATTCTTGAACACGCGCCGGCCGATGAATTTCGGCTTGCGCGGCGCGCCATCGGCGTCGAACGGCACGACCATCTTGTTGCTTCTGGCCTGGGCCAGCGTCAGCATCGGCAGTATCTTGCGGTTGGCATGCTGCTCGCGGATGCGCTCGTAATCGACGGCGATGTCCAGGATGTACTGCTCGCGCGACTCCGGCGTGAGCAGCGATTGCGCGACCGAAACCGAGCGCGAGGCATCGGGCACGTAGACCACCGGGCCTTCGTAATTGTGCGAAATCTTGACCGCCGTATGGGCCCGGCTGGTGGTGGCGCCGCCGATCAACAGCGGCGTCTTCATTTCCCTGAAGTAAGGATCGCGCTGCATTTCCTTGGCTACGTAGGCCATTTCTTCGAGCGAGGGCGTGATCAAACCCGACAAGCCGATGATGTCGGCATTTTCAAGTTTCGCGCGCGCCAGAATTTCCGAACACGGCACCATCACGCCCATGTTGACGACCTCAAAGTTGTTGCATTGCAACACTACCGAGACGATGTTCTTGCCGATGTCGTGCACATCGCCCTTGACGGTGGCGATCACGATCTTGCCCTTGGCCTTGGCGACGATGCCGGTGCGCTGCTGCTCGGCCAGTTTTTCTTCTTCGATGAACGGGATCAGATGCGCGACCGCCTGCTTCATCACCCGCGCCGATTTCACCACTTGCGGCAAGAACATCTTGCCCTGGCCGAATAGATCGCCCACGACATTCATGCCATCCATCAACGGACCTTCGATCACGTGGATCGGGCGCCCGCCACTGACGAGCAATTGCTGGCGCGCTTCCTCGGTATCTTCGACGATCCACTGCGTGATGCCCAGCACCAGCGCGTGCGACAAGCGCTCTTGCAC
>CANFGA010000382.1 GCA_947446335.1 Oxalobacteraceae bacterium
CGGGCATCTTGGACGGGTTGTCGACATTGATCACCGTGCCGTCGCGCTGCACCACTTCATAAACCACGGTCGGCGCCGTCGTGATCAAGTCCATGTCGAATTCGCGCTCCAGGCGTTCCTGGACGATTTCCATGTGCAGCAGTCCGAGGAAACCGCAGCGAAAACCGAAGCCCAGCGCCTGCGATACTTCCGGCTCGTACTGCAAGGCGGCATCGTTCAATTTCAGTTTTTCGAGCGAATCGCGCAGCGCATCGTATTGATTCGCTTCGACCGGGAACAGGCCAGCGAACACTTGCGGCTGCACTTCCTTGAAGCCTGGCAATGGTGATGCAGCTGGACGACTGGCCAGCGTGACCGTGTCACCGACCTTGGCCGCCTTCAATTCCTTGATACCGGCGATGATGAAGCCGACCTGGCCAGCGGAGAGCGTGGGCAGCGACACCGAGCGCGGCGCGAACACGCCAATGCTCTCGACCAGATTGACCGAACCGCTGGCCATCAGCAAGATCTTGTCCTTCGGGCGCAGCGTGCCATTGATCACGCGCACCAGCATCACGACGCCGACATAGTTGTCGAACCAGGAGTCGACGATCAACGCTTGCAGTGGCGCATCCCGATCGCCCTTGGGCGCCGGCACTTTCTGTATCAACATCTCGAGCACGTCGATCACGCCCAGACCGGTCTTGGCCGAGCAATGCACGGCATCGGTGGCATCGATGCCGATCACGTCTTCGATTTCGGCGATCGCATTGGCCGGGTCGGCATTGGGCAAGTCGATCTTGTTCAACACCGGCACCACTTCGACGCCCAGTTCCAGCGCCATGTAGCAGTTTGCCACCGTTTGCGCCTCGACTCCTTGTGAGGCATCGACGACCAGCAGCGCGCCCTCGCAAGCGGACAGCGAACGGCTCACTTCGTAACTGAAGTCGACGTGACCCGGCGTATCGATCAAGTTCAGATTGTAGACTTCACCATTCTTGGCCTTGTACGACAACGCCGCCGTCTGGGCCTTGATCGTGATGCCGCGTTCGCGCTCCAGATCCATCGAATCGAGCACTTGCGCCTCCATCTCGCGATCGGACAAGCCGCCGCACAATTGGATGATGCGATCGGCCAAGGTCGACTTGCCGTGATCGATGTGGGCGATGATGGAGAAATTGCGTATGTTGTTCATTAAAAATACCAAACCGAATGGTGACGACACTGCCGGACCGGGAGCTGCAACTGGCCCTTGCAATGACAAAAAAAGCGCTGCGATCAGGACATTGATGCCCCGGGCGAGCGCCTTTGTAGCGACAAGCTATGAAAATGGAAACTTTTCGACCCTGCATTTTACCGGATTTCAAGTTGGAAAGCCCGAATTATGCGATTTACCGGCCTTCAAGCGGCCATCTTGGCAGCATTTCAGCTGCATGACCCGAACTTGGCGCCCGGATCGAGGCATCAGGCCACCGTGCCAGCGCTCCCTTGCGCCAGATAGTGCCTGACCTTGGCTGCGTCGAAAAAATAATGGCACAGTTCGGGGCTCTCCAGATCGCCAAACAGCACCGGCACCAGTTCATCGTACTTTGCCACCAGGGCCGCATCGGCATCGACGTCAATGACCTCGACATGAAATGGATGATCTACGCTGTTCAGTGCCTGCAAGGCGTCCAGCATCTCCTGGCACAGATGGCAATAGCTGCGCGAATACAAGGTGAAATGCCGGGTGAAAAGCACATTGCCATGCGCGCTGCTATCCATGCGCGCCTTATTTTGCCGTTGGACGCAGCGACACGAACTGCGAGATGTCACCGCGCCGCACCAGCACCACCGACGGCTTCTTCGGATCGAGTCTGGCAACGGCGGCATTGAATTGCTTCGCATCCCGGATCTCGGTGTTATTCAATTGCAAGAGCACATCACCGGCCTGCAATCCGGCGCGTCCAGCCACGCCATCGACCACATCGACGATGACGCCACCGCCATCGATCTGCAATTCCTTTTTCTTGGCAGGTGTCAAATCACTGACCGCCAACCCCAGCGCATTGGTCGCCGGCGCTGCTTTCGGGGTGACCGGCTTTTTCGCCACGGCATCAGGTTCGAGTTCGACGATGATGACGTTCAAGTCTTGCTGAGCGCCCTTGCGCCACACTGACACGATGGCCTTGCTGCCCAGCGCAGTGCTGCCGACCAGGCGCGGCAAATCGGACGAGCGTTCGATCGTGACGCCGTTGAACTTCAAGATGATGTCGCCGACCTTGATGCCACCCTTGTCGGCCGGACCGCCGGGCTCGACCATCGATACTTCGGCCCCTTGCGCGCTCTTCAAGCCCAGCGACTCGGCCACTTCCTTGCTCAGGTCGGCGATCTGGACACCAATGCGCCCGCGCGTGACCTTGCCGGTTTTCTTCAACTGGTCGGCCACCCGCATCGCCTCGTCGATCGGCACCGCAAATGAAATCCCGTTGTAACCGCCCGACAGGGTCGCGATCTGCGAATTGATGCCGATGACCTCGCCGCGCATGTTGATCAACGGACCGCCGGAGTTACCTGGATTGACGGCGACATCGCTCTGGATCAAGGCCAGGTAATCGCCTGTTTCGCGCGACTTGGCCGAAATGATGCCGGCAGTGACCGTATTTTCAAGGTTGAACGGCGAACCGATCGCAATCACCCACTCGCCGACGCGGATCTTGCCAGAGTCGCCCATCGCCAGGCGCGGCAAATTGCTACCGTCGATTTTCAGCAAGGCGACATCGGTGCGCACGTCCGCGCCCAGGACCTTGGCCTTGAATTCGCGCTTGTCGGTCAGCGTGACATAGACTTCATCGGCGCCATCGACAACGTGCGCATTGGTCAGCACGAAGCCTTCGGCTGAAATGATGAAACCGGAACCGACACCGCGCTGCACTTCACCTTCCTGGGGTGCGGGTTTGCGCCCGCGCGGTGCGGCTGGCGAGCCGCCACCGCCAAAGAAACGGCGCAGCAATTCCTGCACTTCCTCTTCGCCAGGGGCAGCCCCTGCCCCCGCAGCTAACTTCAAGCGCTCGGTGGTGCGAATATTGACCACCGCCGGGCCGACCTTGTCGACCAGATCGGTGAAGTCAGGCAAGCCGGCGACGGCTGCCGCATGTGCGGCGGGCGCCAGAACCAGCATGGCCGGTGCGAACAAGACACTGGCGCCGGCGATCAACAGCGTCGACAGCGTCTTGCTTGTGGCAGAGGTATTTTTTTTCATCGAAGATAAGGGTCCGCTATGGGTTCAAATGTCCCGCAGCGACCTCGAAAGGGATCGAGCAGCAGGAGGATAGCTCCATGTTAAGCTAAAACCCATTCCCCCGTACAAGATGATGGCAAATCGACGATTCGGGGTGCAACAGGGCCTGCAGCTGCCCAACATCGGCATCAGGACACGCCGATGCTCGCATCGGCAGCCGCATTGCCCTGTGTGGCATCAGTGCCGGCAGGAGCAGGATGCGCCGCATCCGATGCCGGGTCGAAGGTGTGATCGGCGGCCAGACGCAGCGCCAGGCGGCTTGCAAAATCCGCACTCAGTTCGGCACCGCAGTGCTGCGAGCGCAGGGCTGCGCCTATCTGGTAATAAGCTTGCCAAGCCATCTGACCATCAGGCATCGTCAGCGTCGCGCAGACGAGTTCGATGTCGCCGCTGGCCAGTTCACCGTCGGCCAGCGCCGAAATATTTTCGTGCAATTGGGTATCGAGTCGTGTATTCATTCGTGTATTCATTACATCCTCAAGCTGCGGCCTTCAGGCCAAGGCGATTGACATGAGCAATGAGCATCATGTCCACCCGGCGCCACAGACTCACCATCTTTTATCGGACGGCAAGTCCAGCAAAGGTTTCAGTTTTTCTGCAATCGCTTCCCGGGCGCGGAAAATCCGGCTGCGCACGGTACCGATAGGGCAAGCCATGATGCCCGATATTTCTTCATAACTGAGCCCCTCTATTTCACGCAATACGATCGCGGTGCGCAATTCGATGGGCAGCAGGTCCATCGCCGCATTGACAGTCTGAGCAATC